>JACDCP010000099.1:1980-10124 GCA_013817465.1 Gammaproteobacteria bacterium
CTCCTGGACCGCGCGCACGCGCTCGGCCACCGACAGCTTGTAGAACTCGGGAATGCGGGAGGATTGCATGCGTCGCTCCGATGGTCTCAATGGCTGACCGCCGAGAAGAGGCTGCGCGTCTCTTGCTCGAACGGCAAGCCTTTCGCGGCCACGGCGAAGAGCCCGCGCAGTGCCGTGTCATTCCGCGCAGCCAGCCTCGTGAAGAGCACGACGGCTTTCACGGAACGCCGCGTTACCTTGACTTCGCTGGCCGATGCGTAACCCGGATTCCGGTGAATCCGGCGCAATGTCAGCACGGCGAGGCCGATCGACCAGAGACAGAACCGGCGTATGCCCCTTTCGCCGGCCGGAATGAGCAGCGTGTAGTCGAGCGCGCTGCGAAGCTGAGCGTGCGCGATACCGATGAGGCGCTCGATGCCGGTCGCAAAGGCGCCGGAACTATCGCCAGGTGCGGCGTCGGCCAGCGCGAAACCCGCATCATCGAAAACTTCCCGCGGCAGCCAGCAGCTTCCGCGCGCGCGATCTTCCCACCGGTCCTTGAGGATATTCGTCATTTGCAGGGCCTGGCCGAACATCACCGCGCGCCGCATGAGCCGCTCATGCCGGCTGGCAATCGCCGGCGAGTAGTCACTGAAAAGCTCCGTGAGCATTTCGCCGACCACGCCTGCCACCACGTAGCAATAGCGCTCCATATCCTGCAGCGACTCGAGGCCTGCCAGGCTCTTCTGCCGCTGGAACTTCGGCATGCCACGGCACATCACGGTCACGCAGCGGCGCAGCGCGGCGCGCTGACGCGGGTGCAGAGAACCCGTGATGCGCACGATGCAAGCCGCGTGTTCGACGAGCGCGCGCTCGGCAGGCAGCGTGGATTCGGACAGCAGCGCACTCATACAATGCGCGAAATCCTGCGGCGCTGCGCGACCGCCTATGACGGCGATCAGGGTTTCGTGAGCGGCCTGCTTCTGCCCGGCGCTCAGGGCCACCTCATCCTCGATCGTATCGGCGATACGGCAAAGCAGGTAGGCGTTGGCCACCGCTAGGCGCAGGGGCTCCGGCAGCTCGGGGATCGTCAACGCGAAGGTACGCGAGACCTGCGGCAGGATCTGCGTCTGGAAAAGCAGATCGGCCCCGGTCGCCGGCGCATACAATTCTGCCGGCGAAGCCGTTCCGGCGACCCTCGCGGGTGACCCGTGGGATACTTGCTGTCCGATTACTGATTGGTTGGTTGTCGCTGTCAAGGCCGTGGCGCGCCGTATGGTCATTGAGCATTTGCGTGAATCACGCAGTCTACCGTGCCGGCTCGCGCTGAATCAAAAGCGGCGGCGGCAAGACCCGTCAGTCGACCACCAGGCCGCAGTGGTCGACCTGCAGATCCACAGGCGTGAAACCGGCGCGCGACGCTGTCGCGCGCAGTGTTGCCAGGCAGTCGGGATCACGCGCGAATGCCACTCCGACATCGCCGCCACCTGAGCCGCTCGGCTTGTAGACCGCGCCGGCCTCGCCTGCGAGCTGCCGCAGCCGCGTATGCCCCCCGTTCATGACAGGCACGCCGCAGGCCTTGCCGAATGCGTCGAGCGCGTCGGCATACGCATCGAGCGCCGCCAGCAGCCGTGCGCTTTCCCCGGCGAGCGCGGCGTCCCTGCCCTGGCAGGCCACCTCTGCCATGCGCTCGATATGCGTGGCATGAGCTCGTGGATCGCGTGCACGCGACCGATCGACGGCCTGGAGAAACCGCGGGGTCGATGCGGACCGCCCGCTCCAGAGACACAGCATTTCCAGTCCGGCCGGCCACGGTATGCGCCGGAGCCGCGGCTGCGGCGAGCACCGCTCGAATGCAATGAGGCCTCCGGAAAAGCTCGCTGCCACGTCGAGACCGCTGCCGCCGCGCTGGAAATCGGCGTGCATGTCGAGCAAGAGCGCGAGCTGATCGGCGGGCGGGTCGAAGTGGCCGGAGGCGCCGGCATGGCGCATCAGAGCCGCCGCAAGGGCAACGACCAGCGCCGCGCTCGAGCCGAGGCCGAGCTTGTTTCCGGCAGCGAAGAAGCCGCGCGTACAGAGGCTGGCGCGGAAAGCGCCGAAACGCCGGCTGTTCCGCGTGAGCCGTTCGACGACTGCGGTAATGAGTGCCAGGTGGCGGTATGTTTCGCGGTTACGCCAGACGACGCGGCCGCGCGGCGAAACAGTGAACGCAGCGCCCTGCGCATCGACATCCGGCGCATCGACATGGCAGACGTCGCCGGAAACGGCCTCGAGACGCACGCGCGCACGACGGTCGATGGCAGCGACCAGCGCGGGCGCCCCTTCGAGCACTGCATATTCCCCGAGCAACGCCAGCTTGCCGGGCGCGGAAGCCTGCACGGTCATAGGTCTTCCACGACTCGCGCGCCTGCCCCGAGGCCGCTCGTGATGACCTGCAGCACGCCGCTGATGCCGCTCAAGGTCGCCGCGACGTCCTCGATGGCTTCCGGCAGGCAGACCGCTTTAACTTGCGGCCCCGCGTCGATGGTATAGAAAACCGGCGTGCCGCCCGCACGCAACTCGCGCACCGCATGGAGGCAGGCCATCGTCGTCTCATTCCAGTAGATCAACGGCGGGCGCGCCGCAAATCCGAGACCGTGCATCTTGAGGCAACTATGCTCGCTGATCGCCGCTAGCCCGCCGAAATCGCGCGCCATTATCGCGCGGCGCGCCTGCGTGAGATCCGCGCGAGCGCTGTCGACCCATGCCGCGTAGAACGGCGAGGAGGCCGCCGTCGCGCGCATGCCTTCGGTGGAGCCGACCGGCTTCGCTGAGGTGGAGGTCACCGCGATCACCACCCCGAGCGGCCAGGCATGTGCGTCGAGCAGGGCCCGCGCGACGGCATCGTTGCCATCTTCGCGCTCACCACGAGCCA
The DNA here is from genome assembly GCA_013817465.1 of Gammaproteobacteria bacterium. Classification (GTDB taxonomy): domain Bacteria; phylum Pseudomonadota; class Gammaproteobacteria; order Steroidobacterales; family JACDCP01; genus JACDCP01. The sequence goes on from JACDCP010000099.1 coordinate 4,874, forward strand.
TTTCGACAAAGCCGCCGAATATCGAGCGCGCTGCAGAGCCGGATCCGCGCCGGGCATACAGGGACAGCGCGCGCGGCAGCAGCCCGAGACCGAGTGCCGCATCGGCCGCGACGACCAGCGCAGCAAAGCCGGCGGCGGACGAGGCGAGGCCGGCTGCCGTCGGGTAGTCGTTCTCTGTGACTATTGCCGCCCGCACGTCTGTGCCGGCCAGGGCGCGCAGATGGTCCAGGCAGGCGGTGACGCGGGTTGCGTCGGCAGGTGAGCCGTTCAACAGGAAACTGTCGGTTTCGAAGGCTTCGTCAAAGCCGACTCGCGTGCGCGTGTGCAGGGCATCGAGCGTAATCGAAAGCGAGCTGACCGCGGGAAGGTTCAACTTCTCGTTACGCTTGCCCCAGTATTTGACGAGGGCAATATTCGGCTGTGCGACCGCGGTGGCCTGGCGCGGCGGGTTCCCGGTCATCATGGCGCTATTGTAAAACCGAATGCATTCAGTCTGTCTTCTGGCGGGCTGAAGCCCGGTTTACAGATAGCGATGCTCGCGAAACCAACCGCGCCCGAACACGTAGCGATCACAAATACCCGTGCTCCCGGAACCACCTGACGGAGTCCCGGATGGCGAGCGCGGCCGGGCGCGGCGCATAGCCAAGGGCTTGCATGGCCTTCGTGCTGGAGAAATACATGGGCTTTCTGGCCAGACGAACCCCGTCAAGGGTCACGGCGGGCTGGCGGCCGGAAAGCTTTGCCCACGCTTCCGCGAGCAGCGCGAGGGCAAGCGCTGCCCCGTGCGGCAGCTTCACGCGCGGCGGTCGACGGCCGACCAGCGAGGCGACTTCCCGCAGGATATGCCGCAGGCTCATGTTTTCGGCGCCCAGAATGTAGCACTCACCTTCGGCGCCGCGTTCATACGCGAGCAGATGCCCGGCCGCGACATCGTCCACGTGCACGATATTGAGCCCGGTGTCGACATAGGCCGGCATGCGGCCGCGCGCTGCGTCGAGGATAATGCGTCCCGTCGGTGTCGGCCTGATGTCGCGCGGCCCCAGCGGCGCGGCCGGATTCACAATCACCGCCGGCAGACCGTGTTCGCGCGCCAGGGTGCGCACTTCCTGCTCGGCGAGAAACTTGGATCGCTTGTAATGGCCGATCATATCGTCGAGGCCGGCCGCGGTTGTCTCGTCGGCCGACGTGCCGTCATCGGTCTGGCCCAGGGTGGCGACGCTGCTGGTATAGACGATGCGCTGCACGCCCGCTTGCACGGCGGCCAGCATGATGTTGCGTGTGCCGTCGACATTGTTGCGATAAATTTCGGCGGGATCGGCCGCCCACAGCCGATAGTCCGCCGCGACGTGGAACAGCGACCGGCACCCGTCCAAAGCGCGTTCGAGTGAAGGCCGATCCGTCAGGTCTCCCTGGATCGTCTCGACCGGCAGTCCGCCGAGATTGCGCAGGTCACTACTCGGACGCACGATCGCGCGCACGCGATATCCGGCAGCAATGAGCTGACGCAGGACGGCAGAGCCGACGAATCCGGTCGCGCCTGTGACCAGCACGCTCACGCGGGTCGTGAATCTGCGGGCAATCGCCGCGGCATCAGACCGGCGCAGCCAATCCGGGACCGAGGCGCCCGGCGACGCGGCCCAGGCTGCGATACACGGCGCCGGAACCGATGCCCAGAGAAATCAGCGCCGCAATGTTACCGGGCTTGTGCAGGATGCCGCGCATGATTGCAGCGGTGCGCCAGCGTCCCTCTGCATCGAGCGCAAGCGGTAGGTTATCCGAGGCCCGATCGATGACCGCGCGGATCGCCACGAAGGGCAGCCCGGCTGCCGCGGCCACGTCGGCGACAGCGCCGCTCTCCATGTCCGCGGCTGAAGCACCGGTCTGCTTCCGCGCGCGAGCCTTCGCCTCCGCCGTATCGAGTAGTTGCCCGGATTGCAGCAGCGCGCCCGTGCAAGGACGCAGGTCGCCCAGACGCGCCAGGAGAATGCGGAGCCAGGCCGCATCGGTCGTGAAAGCGGTCCCGCCGTCGAGGATACTCTCGGGGAGCAGGAGGTCACCGCGCACAAGCCGGGGGTCGAGCGCCCCGGCCGAGCCCCAGCTCACGAGAGCGCGGGCGCCGCTGTCGAGCAAAGCCTGCGCGGCCGCCCGGGCACGCGCGGCGCCGATGCCCGCGACATGGATCCGGGTCTCCGCGCCGGCATCGAGCGCATCCGGCTTGACGATCCCGCGAGCTTCGAGACAACGCGCCTCCAGCGCCAGGGCGACCACGACGCCCGTCACGCTCAAACCCGCCGGCCTCTCCCCGTTGGCGAGGGGGCAGGGCAAGGGCGAACAGAGCCGGCCGCCAGGTTCCGGTATCGCGCCAGTGCCCACAGCGGAAAGTAACGGCTGTAGCCGTGATACTTCAGATAAAAGACGCGGGGGAAGCCGGGCGCCGTGAATGCATCGTCCTGCCACAGGCCGTCGGGCCGGCGCGTGGCGAGCAAATACGCAATGCCATGCCGCACCTCGCGGGAGTGAGATGCGCCGGCGCTCATCAAGCCGAGCAACGCCCAGGCCGTCTGAAACGACGTGCTGGTCCGGCCTCGAGCCGCGAGCGCCGGATCTGCATAGCTGTCATTGTCTTCCCCCCAGCCGCCGTCGGCGCGCTGCACGCGCTTCAGCCACTCGACCGCCCGCACGACATCGGGCCCGCCTTCGCAGCCTGGCGCGTGCTCCAACGCCGTCAGCACGGACCAGGTGCCGTAAAGGTAATTCGTGCCCCAACGGCCGAACCATGACCCTTCCGGCGTTTGCTCCGCGGCCAGGAATCGGAGTGCCGCTGCCAGCGCCGGCTTGTCCGCCTCGCGGCCGAGCATCGCGAGCAGCGCGACGCAGCGCGCCGTGACGTCGGCAGTGGGCGGATCGAGCAGCGCGCCATGATCGGCGAACGGAATTTCATTCAGATAGCTGTAGTGATTGTTCGCATCGAAGGAAGCAAAGCCACCATTGCGCGATTGCATGCCCTTGAGCCAGTCGGCTGCGCGCTCGATTGCGCGCGCATATCGCCGATCGCCAGCTTGCAGCAAGGCCCACGCCACCGCGGCGGTATCGTCGAGATCAGGATAATGCGCGTTCTCGAACTGAAACGGCCAGCCTCCTCCGGCCAGCTCCGGCCGGCTCTGTTGCCAATCGCCGCGGGAGGCGAGGAGCTGCCGGTCCGCAAGCCAGGCGCAGGCGACCGCAAGCTTTGCGGGCTGCGGTCGGCCACGATTGTCTTCCTGCAGGGCCAGGCAGGCGAGTGCCGTATCCCAGACCGGTGACACGCTGGGCTGGCACCAGGCGCGCTGCTCATCCACGACGAGCAGATCCTGCAAGGACTTCCGGGCGGCGGATCTTCGCGGATGATCCGGCGCATAGCCGAGCCGGGTCAGCGCTTCATAACAATTGACCATGGCCGGAAAGATGGCGCCGAGCCCCCCCGAACCCGATCTTTCCACAATCCAGTGCTCGGCGCGCGCCATCGCACGCCGCCGGAGTGCGCGCGGCACCAGCGGATCGCAGTGACGCACAATACGCTCGACGGCAATGAGCAGCCGGTTGAGCCGCGAGCGCACCGGAAAATATCCGCGCTCCCGGTCGGGCGGCGTAACGAACAGTTCGCGCACCCCTATAGCGCGAGGATTAGCCGCCTGTGCCTTCAGGGTGTAGAGCACGAGCAGCGGCACGATCACCGTCCGCGACCAGTACGAAACCTTGCTCAGGTGAAAAGGAAACCAGCGCGGCAGGAACATGATTTCGACCGGCATATACGGCACGCCGCGCCAGGGAATCTGGGCGAACTGCGCGAGCATGATGCGGGTAAAGACATTCGCCCGCGCGGCACCGCCCTGTGCCAGCACGGCTGCACGCGCGTGGAGCATGTGCGGCGCTTCGGGCTCGTCGCCCGCCAGCCTGAGCGCGTAATACGCCTTCACCGAGCAGCTCAGGTCGGCGCTGCCGCCGAAGTAAAGCGGCCAGCCGCCATCGGCCTGCTGGTGCTCGCGCAGATAGACGGCGAGCTTGGCCTGAAGCTGCTCGTCGACATCGTTCGTAAAATGCATCATGAGCACGTACTCTGCCGGTATCGTGCAGTCGGCCTCGAGCTCGAACGACCAGCAGCCAGCCTCGGCCTGACAGGCGAACAGGGCATACCGCCCCGCTGCGAGCGCGGCGTCCAGCTCTGCATGCGCGTTGTCGCGCGCTGCTTCATCGGGCATGGGCCATGCAACTGACGAGAACATTATTAGAGCCATCATAATGCGCCGTTCGCGTATGTCGCGACACGGCCAGACCGGGTTGTTTTTCGTTTACGTTACTATGCGCGGGATGCGATTGACAGGGCGGCTTTCCGTGCCCCGGCAGCAAAGCCGATGAAGTCACCATTCCGCTACCGCCCGCTGCCCGTACGGGCCGTCAATCTGGCCGGCACGGCCCTGCGCGGCGCCGGGTTCACGCTGGCCGGACTCGATCCGGGGGCCCTGCTCGAGACGGCACGGCGACGCACAGGCCTCACGGATTTCGGCAACGAGGATTTTCGCGCGCCGTTCGAAACCCTACTGGGCGCGTGCGAGCGGCAGGCGAAGCTCAGTCTGGTCGGCCGCCTGGCGGCGCGCAGCCATCTGCTGCAGCTCCTCGAAACCCGGCTGAGAATGCATTGCGACCGACAAAACGACCCGCGCATTGCGGAGCAGACGATCGTGCGCCCCGTCTTTCTGACCGGCCTGCCGCGCAGCGGAACCACGCTGCTTCACGGAATGCTCGCTTGCGATCCGGCGAACCGTACCCCGCTGACCTGGGAGGTCATGTTCCCTTCACCGCCGCCCGCGACTGTTACGGATGAAGCACGAATCCGCACAGCCGACGGCTCGTTGCGCTGGCTCGACCGGCTTGCGCCGGCTTTCAAGCGCATCCATCCGGTCGGTGCCCTATTGCCACAGGAATGTATCGCCATCACAGCGCACAATTTCACCAGCATCGAATTCCACACACTCTGGCGAGTTCCCGACTATCAGGCCTGGTTCGAGCGTGACGACCCTCGCCGCGCTTACTTTTTTCACCGGCGATTCCTGCAGCATTTGCAGCGGGGCCGCCCCGGCGGGCGCTGGGTGCTGAAGGCGCCTGCGCATCTGTTCGACCTCGGGTCCTTGTTTGCCGTGTATCCGGACGCCCGCCTGGTCCAGATGCATCGCGATCCACGCGAGGTCGTGGCGTCTGTTGCGAGCCACGGCAC
>JACDCP010000304.1 GCA_013817465.1 Gammaproteobacteria bacterium
CGCGCGGGACGGGGCCAGATTCGCCCGAAGCGGCGTTGCTCCTCGCTTACTTGCAATGAAAAAATTATGCTCGACGAGTCTGACTCTGAACGAATCTGGCCGCCGTCGCGGCCGCGCGGAATCATGAGATAGGCTCTAATATGCGGCTCCGGGCACCGGCTGCGGCCGGAATCAATACAGATGGGGACAGGAACGCGGAAATCGTAGCACGCGATCTCGGCGTCGTCTGGCATCCCTGCACGCAAATGAAGGATCACGAGTGGATGCCGCTCGTGCCGATCCGTCGCGGCCGCGGCGTCTGGCTCGAGGATTTCGCGGGCCGGCGCTATCTCGATGCCATCAGCTCATGGTGGGTCAATCTTTTCGGCCATGCCAATCCGCGCATCAATGCCGCGCTCGTCGCTCAGCTCGGCGAGCTCGAGCACGTGCTGCTCGCCGGCTTCAGCCACGAGCCCGTCGTGCGGCTCTCCGAGCGTCTGCGCGAGCTGGCGCCAGCCGGTCTAACGCGCTGCTTTTACGCCGACAACGGCTCTTCGGCCATCGAGGTCGCGCTGAAGATGAGCTTCCATTACTGGCTGAATCGCGGCCGGCCCGGCAAGCAGCGTTTCGTCACGTTGAGCAACAGCTACCATGGCGAAACGCTCGGTGCGCTCGCAGTCGGCAACGTCGAGCTCTACAAGAGCACCTATGCACCGTTGCTCATGGAGACGATCACGGTGCCTTCGCCCGATTGCTTCGAGCGCGAGGCGGGCGAGAGCTGGGAGGCGCATACACGGCGCAAGTTCGTGTACATGGCGGACACGCTCGAGCGCCATGCACATGAGATCTGCGCCGTCGTCGTCGAGCCGCTCGTGCAGTGTGCCGGCCAGATGCGCATGTATCATCCCGTCTATCTCGAGCTGCTGCGCGCCGCCTGCGATCGCCACGAGATCCATCTGATCGCCGACGAGATCGCGGTCGGTTTCGGCCGCACCGGCACGCTGTTCGCCTGCGAGCAGGCGGACGTGAGCCCGGATTTCCTGTGCCTGTCGAAGGGTCTGACCGGCGGCTATCTGCCGCTGAGCGTCGTCATGACCCGCGAGGCCGTGTACGAGGCGTTCTACGACGACTACCTGAAGCTATCGGCGTTCCTGCACTCGCACAGCTATACCGGCAACCCGCTCGGCTGCACGGCAGCGCTCGCGACGCTCGATATCTTCGCCGCAGAGGATGTCATCGGAAGCAATCGCGAGCGTGCCCGCCTCATGGCCGCGGCCGCGGCGCCGCTCGCCGATCACCCGCATGTTGCCGAAATCCGCCAGCACGGCATGATCCTCGCGATCGAGATGGTCCGCGACAAGGCGGCGCGCACCCCTTATGCGTGGCAGGAGCGGCGCGGGCTCGCGATCTACCGGCACGCGCTCGAGCACGGCGTGTTATTGCGGCCGCTCGGCAACGTGGTGTATTTCATGCCGCCCTACGTCATCGAGCCTCAGGAAATCGACCTCATGGCGCGGGTCGCCGCCGAAGGTATCGAGATCGCGACATGCGCCTGAGGCGCCTGTTCGTCGAGGAGCCTCTTGCCGGGCGTACGGAGCTGAGCTTGCGCGGCGCCGCCGCGCGCCATGCCGGGACGGTGCTGCGCCTTGGGCCCGGGGATGAACTGCGCGTCTTCGACGGACGCGGCGGTGAATTTGCGGCCCGAGTGGGGGCAGCGGGCAAGGGGCAGCTCTGTCTTGCCCTCGGTGAGTTCTTTGCCGAGGCATCCGCTCCCGCACTCCGCGCGATGCTCTGGCAGGGTGTCGCGCGCAGCGAGCGCATGGATTTCACCATACAGAAAGCGACTGAGCTCGGGGTCGAGACGATTTCCCCCGTAATCATGCGCCGCAGTGTCGTGCGCCTCGAGGGCGAGCGGGCCGAGCGGCGCCGTCGCCACTGGCAGGCGCTGGCGGCGAGCGCCGCGGAACAGAGCGGCCGCACGCGGGTGCCTGCGATACTCGAGCCGGCGCCGCTCGAAGACTTACTGCGGCTGGAGCGGGAAGCCGGGCACGATCTGCTGCTCGAGCCGGGCGCACCCGTATCGCTTGCGAGTCTTCGGCATGATCCGGCGGAGAACCTCACGCTGCTCGCAGGTCCCGAAGGCGGCTTTGACGACGCGGAACGGGAAATGGCTGTCGCCGCCGGGTTCCGTACCGTTGGCCTCGGGCCGCGCGTGCTGCGCACGGAAACTGCGGCGATCGTCGCGCTCAGCATCGCCCAGGCGCAGTGGGGCGATCTGCGGTAAAAGATTACAGACGACAGAACGACGCTTTGCAATGAACCCGTCAGGCTGATGGATGCTTGCTAGGTCGGAACGAGCTCGTTTTGCAGCATCTCCTCGACGCGCTCGAGGTCCGGGATTATCGGATACCCGTTGTTCAGTTTCGGCTGCGCCAGGACCGGGCTGTCCTCCGGCCACTCGCGCGCGTCAGCGGTGTCGAGTGCGTCCGCGCTGACCCGCACGAGCTGCGGAAAGCCTTGCGTGAGCACCCCGTAGTAGCCGCCTTCGAGCCGCCCGCCGATGGCAAAGAAAACGACGATACGCGTACGGCTGCCGGCATCAGGCTGCGTGCGCCCGCAGGCGCCTTCGAAGGAGACGACCGGCAGGTTGCGCCCGTTCCAGTTGACGGTGCCGAGCAGCCAGGGCGCAGCGTCGGGCCGCGGCACCGGGCGGCTGAAGCCGATGACCTCGGCAACGCAGGCCCGCGGCACGATCAGATGCTCCTCGGCGAGCGGCACGAGCAGCGCGTAAAGCTCGCGCGCCTCGCTCTTGCCGTCGTTCGTGCTGCCGTTCATGCCATTGCCCGCTGCTCGGCATTGACAAGGGGCTCGATGGCCTCGAGTAGCTGGCTTTCCTGATACGGCTTGCCGAGGTAATCGTTGACGCCCAGCTCGATGGCGCGCGCGCGATGCTTGTCGCTCACCCGTGAGGTAATCATGATGATCGGCACCTCTTTCAGTCGCTCGTCGTTGCGCACGTGCGACGCCAGCTCATAACCGTCCATGCG
>JACDCP010000100.1 GCA_013817465.1 Gammaproteobacteria bacterium
GCCTTCCTGATCGTCTTCTTCAACCCCGGGCTCCTGACCGGCGCGGGCCCGGAGGGCTCGTCGCGCGCGCACCGGCCGGCATCTTACGCCGAAGCCGTCGCAGATAGCGCGCCGGCAGTGGTCAGCATCTATACCGAGCGTGTCGTCACCGAGCCGGACACCCGCTCGATTCTGGGCCTCGTCCCCGGATACTCGGCGCCGCTGCTGAGGCGCGTCGAGCGCAGCCTGGGCTCCGGCGTGATCGTGCACAGCGAAGGCTACGTGCTGACGAACAATCATGTCGTGAGCGAAGCTGCGGGCATCCGCGTGCAGCTCGCCGACGGTCGCACCGTGGATCCGGCAGTCGTCGGCACCGACCGCGACACGGACCTCGCCGTGCTCAAGATCGAGCTCGAGGATCTGCCCGTGATGCGGCTCGGCCGCTCGGATACGCTCGAGGTCGGCGACGTCGTGCTGGCGATCGGCAACTCCTTCGGCCTGAGCCAGACGGTGACCCAGGGCATCGTCAGTGCCACGGGCCGCGGCCAGCTCGGCGTCAGCACTTTCGAGAACTTCATCCAGACAGACGCGGCAATCAACTTCGGCAACTCCGGCGGCGCGCTCATCGATACGAGCGGCCGGATGGTCGGCGTCAATACGGCCACGTTGTCGGAACGGCTCCTGCCCGACGTGCCTGAAGGCATCGGCTTCGCGATTCCCGTCAACCTCGCGGCCGGCGTCCTGAGGCAGATCATCGAGCAGGGCCGGGTGATACGCGGCTACCTGGGCGTGGCGCTGCGCGACGTCTCGCCGCAGCGGGCACAATCGCTCGGGCTGCAGGATGCAGACGGCATCGAAGTCGTCGGCATTGCAGCGGACAGCCCGGCCGCGCGCGCCGGCTTGCGCGTGGGCGATCTGATTACCCACATCGGTCCGCAGGCCGTCCGCTTCCGCCAGGATGCCCTGAGTCTGATCGCCGGCATGTCACCCGGAGAGACCCTCGCTCTCGAGGTATTGCGCGGAGGTCGCCAGCTCAACCTGGAAGCGGCGATCGAAGAACGGCCGACAGTCGGGAACCGCGCCGGTAACTAGGTGCCGGGCACCGGCATCTCTTTCATGAACGGTAACAGGTACCTAAATTTCACGCCTTAAGAGGTGCCGGTGCCCCGGCACCTTAATCTGGAAAATGGGGACATTCCTGATTTTCCATTCGTCGCGGCCCGTTCTACCGCGAGAGACAAGAAAATCAGGAATGTCCCCTTTTCAACCGCTCACGCGCTCGATGCGCGCGCCGAGAAGCTCGAGCTTCTCCTCGATGCACTCGTAGCCCCGGTCGATGTGGTAGATGCGGCGGACCGTGGTGTCCCCTTCGGCGACGAGCCCCGCGAGCACGAGGCTGGCCGAGGCGCGCAGATCAGTGGCCATGACCGGCGCGCCGGTGAGGTGGTCGACACCCCGGATGACGGCAGTGTTGCCCTGGAGCCGGATGTTTGCGCCCATGCGCTGCAGCTCGAGAATGTGCATGAAGCGGTTCTCGAAGACTGTCTCGACGATGGTGCCGACGCCATCGGCGATGACATTCAAGGCAGCGAACTGCGCCTGCATGTCGGTCGGGAACGCGGGGTACGGGGCAGTGCGCACATCGACGGAGCGCGGCCGGCGCCCGCGCATGTCGAGCTCGATCCAGTCCTCGCCGATGACGATATCCGCGCCCGACGCGCGCAGCTTGATGAGGACGGCATCGAGATGCTCCGGCCGCACACCCTTGACGCGCACCAGACCGCTGGTGATCGCGCCCGCGACCAGATAAGTGCCGGCCTCGATACGATCGGGGAGCACCGCATAATCTGTGCCGTGCAGCGCCTCCACACCCGCGATTACGATGGTATCCGTCCCTGCGCCAGTCACGCCGGCGCCCATGGCGTTGAGGAATGCCGCCAGATCCACGACTTCCGGCTCGCGCGCCGCATTCTCGATGATGGTCTCCCCATCGGCGAGTGCCGCGGCCATCATCAGGTTCTCTGTGCCGGTTACAGTGACCGTGTCCAGCACCAGCCGCGCTCCGCGCAGGCGTTCGGCGCGCGCCTGGATGTATCCGTTCTCGACGTGGATGTCGGCGCCCAGCGCCTTCAGGCCCGCGACGTGCAGATCGACGGGCCGCGAGCCGATGGCGCAGCCGCCCGGCAGAGATACTTCGGCCTGGCCGAACCGGCTGAGCAGGGGACCGAGCACGAGGATTGAGGCGCGCATGGTGCGCACCAGTTCGTAGGGCGCGCGGCAATGACGCAGGGTCGTCGGATTGACCTCGATGCGCATGCGCTCGCCGATGGTGACCGCAGCGCCCATGTGCCCGAGCAGCTCGATGATGGTCGTCACATCGCGCAGGTGCGGCACATTGGCGATGGAGACCGGCCCGTTCGCCAGCAGGGTGGCGGCAAGTATCGGCAGGGTCGCGTTCTTGGCGCCGGAAATGCGCACCTCGCCCTCGAGCGGGGTGCCCCCGGTAATCTTCAGGCTATCCACGCTGCGTGCCGGCGAAGTTAGGTGTCGGGCACCTGGTCCGTTTTAGGGACCAGGTGCTCGGCCTTTCCCGGCATCTTTCGTGGCACCTTCCGGTTCGATCACGCGCCATTCCTCCGGTGTGCAGGCGCGTATCGACAGCGCGTGGATTTCGCCGCCCATGCGGGCACCGAGCGCCGCGTACACCATCTGATGTCGCTGCAGGGGACGTTTGCCGGCGAAGCCCGGAGAGATCACGACGGCCTCGAAGTGCGTGCCATCATCGCTCCTGACGATCGCCCTGGTCCCCTTCAGGGCCGCTTCGATGAGGCGCGCGATATCGTTGCTGTGCATGGGGCGTTCCTGATCCGATCGGGGCTGTGTATCATGGCCGGTCAATTCGTTGCAGCACCGGGCCGGCGGCTGCCGGGCATATTCTACATGGCGAACGGTCGAGTCCTTCGCGATCATCAGCCGCCTCGCCTTGCCGGTGCACCCTGAATCATGAGCGACTTCTCGCCCGACAAGCTTCTCGCGCAGGGCCGTCGCGTCCTCAGCGTAGAGGCGGACGCGATCCGCAATCTGGCGCCCCGGCTCGGCTCGGAATTTGTCGAGGCCTGCCGGCTGTGCCTCGCCTGCCGCGGCCGCATCGTCGTGACCGGCATGGGCAAGTCCGGGCACGTCGGCGGCAAGATCGCCGCCACGCTCGCCAGTACGGGCAGCCCGGCGTTTTTCGTGCATCCCGGCGAGGCCAGCCACGGCGACATGGGCATGATCATCGGTGACGACGTCGTGCTCGCGGTGTCCAATTCCGGTGACACGGTCGAGATCGTCACGCTGCTGCCCCTCATCAAGCGCCTTGGCGTGCCGCTCATTACGCTGACCGGCAAATCCGGTTCGGTGCTCGCGCGTGCGGCGACAGTCAACATCGATGTCAGCGTCAGTGAGGAAGCCTGCCCGCTCAATCTGGCACCGACAGCGAGCACGACAGCGGCGCTGGCAATGGGCGACGCGCTATCGATCGCGCTGCTGGAAAGCCGCGGTTTCACGATCGAGGACTTCGCGCGCTCGCATCCAGGCGGAATGCTCGGGCGCCGCCTGTTGCTCAAGGTCGAGGATGTGATGCATACAGGCGAGGAAATACCCTGTGTGGACGCCGACATCCCGGTGGGCGCAGGCCTCGTCGAAATGAGCCGCAAGGGGCTGGGCATGACGGCGGTAGTGGACAATCGTGGCCGGCTGCTCGGCATCTTCACCGATGGCGACTTGCGGCGGGCGCTCGATCACCAGCTCGACGTGCACCGTACGCACATGCGCGATGTAATGACCCGCGACTGCAAGACGATCGGCCCGCAGGAACTCGCCGCGGAGGCGGTGCACCTCATGGATACCCACAAGATCACCCAGCTCCTCGTGACAGGACCGGATCGCGAGCTTGTCGGCGCGCTCAACGTGCACGATCTCTTCCGCGCGGGAGTCATGTAGCGTGGCTTCACTCGAAGAGCGCGCGGCGGGTATCCGTCTGGTCGTGTTCGACATCGATGGCGTCTTCACGGACGGCCGGCTGAGCTTTGGCGCCGATGGCAGCGAGGTCAAGACTTTCTTTGTGCGCGATGGGTATGGCGTCAAGGCTCTGCGCTCCGCCGGCATCGAGGTCGCTGTCATTTCCGGCCGCCGCTCGGAGACGGTCTCACGACGCATGCGGGAGCTCGGCGTAGCGCACGTCTTCCAGGGCGATGACGACAAGCTGCCGATTTATTCCGCGCTCATCGACAAGCTCGGACTTGCTCGCGAGCAGGTTGCGTATGTGGGCGACGATGTGCCGGATCTGCCGGTGCTGCGACAAGCAGGCCTGCCGATAGCGGTGGCGGACGCGCACCCCGATCTTCAGCACGCGGTCGCCTGGACGACACCCTCGCGGGGCGGCCGTGGCGCGGTGCGCGACGTGTGCGATCTGTTGTTACAGGCGCGTGCCGGGGCAACACGTTGACCTGGCAAGGCCTGGCTCTGGTCGCTGTGCTGCTCGGTGCCGTGATCGCAAGCTGGCTGGTTGGCGACGGGCGGGGCGCGGAACCGTTCGGCGCCGCACCCCGCCCCGTGCCGGATGCCGGCTATTACTTCGAGGACGTCAGCTTCCTCGAGACCGGGACGAATGGCGCGGTGATTTACGAGGTGGCTGCGGAAACGGCCGTACAGTCACCTGCGGATCAGGGCGTGGCATTGCGTCAGGTGCATCTGGACTACAATGCCAGCGGCGAAGGACCGTGGGTGCTCGACGCCGAGCGGGGCCGCATTCCGCAAGACCGCAACCTCATCGAGCTGTCGGGCGGCGTCACCCTCAGCAGCGAGCAGGGCGAAGCGCCGACCGTAGTCGAGACAGAATCGTTGATCGTCGATCCCGAGCGGCAACTCGCGACGACAACGGATGAAGTTCGCATCCGGGTCGGCCCCCATACCGTGACCGGCACCGGCATGCAGGCGCGGCTCGACGTTCAGCAGCTCGAGCTGGAATCGGGCGTGCGCGGCCGTTTCGTTCCGTGAGCTTATGCTCTGGCCGATCGTTGATCGCGGCGTGCCTCGTGGCCGCAGCATCCGCCGGGTCGGCGCGCGCCCAGCTCCCCCCGAATCCCTTGCCGATCTCCCTGGAGGCCCGCTCTTCGGACTTCGATCGCAAGAACGACCGCCTCGTCTTCCGCGACGTGACCATCCAACAGGGCGAGCTCAGCATCCGTGCCGACCTGGCGGAGGCGACCCGCCTCGATTTCGAAAACAGCCGGTGGGTCTTTACCGGCGACGTGCGCATAGATTTCGACGAAGCCACTGTCGAATCGGAGTCGGCTACCCTGCAGTTCGAAGGCCATCAGCTCCGCCATGCGGAGATCGTCGGCGAGCCTGCGCAATTCGCCCAGAAGGTGCGCGAGGACGGCGTGCAGGCCATGGGCGAGGCGCACCGGCTCGAATATGACTTCGAAAGCGGCATCGTGACGCTCTCCGAGAACGCGCATCTTAGCGAGGGCGCGAACGATATTACCGGCGACTGGTTGCGTTACGACATGCGCGAGGAGCGCATCGTGGCGGGATCGGACGAAGAAAGCGACCGGGTGCAGATCATCATCACCCCGCCCCGGGAGGACTCCGCGAAAGACGCCGGGCAGGAGCGATGAGCACGCTGAGCGCGCAGGGCATCTCGAAACGCTACAAGTCCCGCCAGGTCGTTAAGGATATTTCGTTCGAGATCACCAGCGGCGAGGTCGTCGGGCTGCTCGGGCCGAACGGCGCGGGGAAGACTACGGCGTTCTACATGATCGTCGGCCTCATCGGCTGCGACGAAGGCAGCATCCGGCTCGACGGCCGCGACCTCACCGCCCTGCCGATGCACAAGCGCGCGCGCCTGGGCCTGGGCTACCTGCCTCAGGAAGCCTCAGTGTTCCGCAAGCTGACCGTGGCGGACAACATCATGGCCATTCTCGAGACGCGGTCCGAGCTCGACCGCGCGCGCCGCGAGGGCATACTCGAGGCGCTCATGGAAGAGCTGCACATCGCTACGCTGCGCAACAGTCTGGGCTTGAGCCTGTCCGGCGGCGAGCGACGCCGCGTGGAGATCGCGCGGGCGCTGGCCGCGGAGCCGCGCTTCATTCTGCTCGACGAGCCTTTCGCCGGCGTGGACCCGATCTCCGTGCTCGATATCCAGCGCATCATCGCTCACCTGACGGAACGGGAGATCGGCGTGTTGATCACAGACCACAACGTCCGCGAAACCCTCGGCATCTGCGGGCGCGCCTACATCCTGAACGATGGCGCAATTATCGCGGCCGGCACGCCGGAGGGCATTCTCGCCAACCGCCACGTGCGCAAGGTCTACCTCGGGGAAGATTTCCGCCTGTAGAAATGGCCGGAAGTCGCTACCCGGTCACAGCCTCCGGTTCCAGAAGTGCTAATATCGCACCTGTGCCTTTTCCCGAGCTCACGCCTGGACGCAGCAGGATGCTGAAAAGCCGTCGCGGGGCACGCAGCCGCCGGTCGCGGCTCTCACCCGGTCCCGCCGTATTATGTTGAAACCCTCGCTGCAACTGCGTCTGGGACAACAGCTCACCATGACGCCGCAGCTGCAGCAGGCGATCCGATTGCTGCAGCTCCCGATCCTCGATCTCCAGAGCCAGATCCAGGACGCTCTCGAGAGCAATATCATGCTCGAGAGTGCGGATGAGGCGCAGGAAACCGCCTCGCGTGCCGCCGAATCCCCGCGCGAGGCCGTCGAATCGCGCATCGTCGACGATACCTGGTCGGATACGCGGGTCATCGGACCGCGCAACGATTCTTCGTGGTCCTCGAGCGAACCCCGCCCCACGCAGGATTTCGAAGATCACTCCGGCGAAACTCTGCGCGATCACCTGCTCTGGCAGCTCGGCTTCGAGAAGCTGGATGCGCGCAACACGGCCATCGGCCAGGCGATCATTGACGCGGTCAACGACGACGGTTATCTCGTGGACTCGCTGGAAACGATTCAGGCGAGTCTCCAGCCGGAGTTGAGCGTGTCGCTCGACGAGGTCGAGCACATGCTGGCCGAGATTCAGCGTCTGGATCCGGCGGGCATCGCGGCGCGCTCCCTCGGCGAGTGCCTCTGCCTCCAGCTCCGGCAGCTCGAGCCGGGGACACCGGGGCTCGAGCTCGCAGTCGTGCTCGCGAACGATCATCTCGAGCTCGTCGCTGAGCATCAATTTCCGGCACTTCGTCGCGAGCTGCGCGCTACTGACGAGGAGTTGCAGGATGCGCTGGCGCTGGTGCGCGCCTGTCATCCACGACCGGGCTCATCGATATTCTCCGGCACCGCCGAGTATGTCGTGCCGGATGTCTTCGTGCGCAAGCAGGACAAACGCTGGGTTGTCGAAGTGAACGCCGCGACAGCGCCGCGCATCCGCGTCAATCAGGCCTACGCCGGACTATTGAGCCGCGACGGTGATCACGACGTGCTGCGTACGCAGCTACAGGAGGCTCGCTGGCTCGTACGCAGCCTGGAAATCCGCAATGACACCCTGCTCAAGGTCGCGCGCTGCATCGTGGAGCGCCAGCAGGCCTTTCTCGAGCACGGCGAGGAACTCATGGAGCCCATGGTCCTGCGCGATGTGGCCGAGGAAGTGGAAATGCACGAATCCACCATCTCGCGGGTGACGACCAACAAGTACATGCACACGCCGCGCGGCGTCATCGAATTCCGTTACTTCTTTTCCAGCCATGTGCAGGCTGCCGACGGCAGCGGCTGCTCATCGACCGCCATCCGCGCGAAAATGCGCAAGCTGATCGGCCAGGAGGATCCGCGCCGGCCGATGAGCGACAACAAGATCGCCAAAGCATTGTCCAATGACGGCATACAGGTTGCGCGGCGCACGGTGGCGAAGTATCGCGAGGCGATGCAGATTCCGTCGTCGAGCGAGCGCAGACGGATAGCAATCAGATAACAGATGTCAGACGACAGATAACAGAAAGAAGGGCAGAACCAGAAGGAGATGAACATGCAATTGGACCTCACCGGACATCACGTAGAGATTACGGATGCGTTGCGTCAGTACGTCGACAGCAAGCTCAGCCGGCTCGAACGGCATTTCGACAACGTGACCGACATCCACTGTATTCTGACCGTCGAGAAGCTGCGCCACAAAGCGGAAGCGACGGTGCAGGTCAGCGGCGGAAAACTTTACGCGGACGCGGTAGAGGAAGATATGTACGCGGCGATCGACGCGCTGAGCGACAAGCTGGATCGCCAGGTGAAGAAGTACAAAGAGAAGCTGACGGACCATCATGCCGGCGAAGCGCGCAGGGAGCGTTTCGCCTGAGGGCGGTTCCGCGCAAATATTTATCATGAGTTCTCTGGATGACCTGCTCGCACCCGAACGGGTGCTGCGCAACGCCGAGGCGCGCAGCAAGAAACATGCGCTCGAAATTGTCAGCGAGCTGATTGCCTCGGCCGCGGGCAGTCAGACGCGCGGTGAGGTATTCGATGCCCTGGTCGCCCGCGAAAAGCTCGGCAGCACGGCGCTCGGCCGCGCGGTGGCCATACCGCATGGCCGCCTGGCAGGGCTCGAGCGCAGCGTCGGCGCGTTCCTTCGATTGCCGGAGCCCGTCGAATTCGATGCGCCGGACGGGCGGCCGGTAGATCTGATCTGCGCCGTCGTGGTGCCGCAGGCCTGCGGCGAAGAGGAGCCGCGCAGCATCGCGCGCATTGCGGAGCGATTGTCGGACCGGCAGTTTCGCGTCATCCTGCGGCAGGCTTCCAGCAGCCGCGAGCTGTACAATCTGCTGGTCCACTGCGACGCGGACAGGTCCGCCAGCGCGTGAGCTGACAGCATGCCTGGAGCCGCGTGCGGCTGATCATCGTCAGCGGGCTGTCCGGGTCGGGCAAGAGCGTGGCATTGCACATGCTCGAGGACCTCGATTTTTACTGCATCGACAATATCCCAGCCGCCCTTCTGACCTCGGTAATCTCCGAGATCATCGCCACCCGGGACCACACTTACGACCTGACCGCCGTCGGTGTGGATGCCCGCAATCGGCCCACCGACATCGATGCCGTGCCACAGCTCGTAGAGAAGCTGCGCACGGACGGCGTGCAGTGCGAGGTTCTCTTCCTGCACGCCGATGACAATATCCTGCTCAAGCGTTACAGCGAGACCCGCCGCAAGCATCCACTAAGCGGCCGTCGCTTGAGCCTGCGCGAGGCAATCGCGCGCGAACGACAGGTACTGGCTCCGATCCGTGAGACAGCCGATCTCATCATCGACACGACGCGTACCAGCGTCCACGATCTCCGCGACGCCGTGCGCTCGCGTATTGAGCAGCGCGCGGAGGGCAAGTTGTCGCTGCTGTTCGAATCCTTCGGCTACAAGCACGGCATCCCGAGCGACGCCGATTTCGTCTTCGACGTGCGTTGTCTGCCCAATCCCTACTGGGATCTTGCGCTGCGACCCTGGAGCGGCAAGGACGCGCCGGTGACAGATTACCTCGAGCAGCAGCTCGATGTGCGCGCGATGCTGGCGGACATCACGGCTTTCCTCGATGCGTGGATTCCGGCTTTCAAGCGGTCCAACCGAAGCTACCTCACAGTGGCGCTAGGCTGTACCGGCGGCCAGCATCGATCCGTGTACATCGTGGAACGGCTCGCCGCGCACTTCAGTGCGAGCTACGATCACGTACTGACGCGTCATACCGAGCTCACCGCGCGTTCGGGCGATATCGTCGGCGTTCAGCCTGGCGAATAGTTTCCGCGACGCGATCGATTTCAACCCGCCAAATATTCGCGCTACACTCCGCGGCGCAATAACCCCGGCCGCGAGCGCGCACCATGGAATCAGCGGACAAGAAGGAATTCCGGCTGCAGGCGCTGCGGACCGCTCTCGAGAGCGGCACCATGCGCGGCATCCACCGGATGATCAACTCGTTGCATCCGGCCGAGATCGCCTCGCTGCTCGAGTCTCTGCCGTCTGCCCGGCGCGAGGTCGTCTGGGAGCTTGTCGATCCGGAGGATG
>JACDCP010000305.1 GCA_013817465.1 Gammaproteobacteria bacterium
GACCCCGCCCAGTGCCTCCCAGCGTTCGACGAGCGTCACCTGCATGCCGAGATCGGCGGCGCGGAATGCTGCCGTATAGCCGCCGGGCCCTGCGCCGAGTACGAGCAGTTGCGCCTGGAGGACGGGCTTGTCCGTCATATCCCCGTCATTCGGGGCATCCGACACCAATGTGCCAGGGTGTCATGGGATTGCCTGTACCAGGGCCGGCGCGTCCTCGAGCGCTTCCGCAAGGCGGCGCGTAAAACGCGCCGCCTCTGCGCCGTCAATGACCCGATGATCGTAGGACAACGATAACGGCAGCATCAATCGCGGCACAAAGCCGCCGTCGCGGTAGATCGGCGTCATGCGCGTGCGCGACACACCGAGAATGGCCACCTCGGGCGCATTGATGATTGGCGTGAACGCCGTACCGCCGATGCTGCCGAGGCTCGAGATCGTGAAGCAGCCGCCCTGCATCTCATCGGCCTTGAGCTTGCCGCCGCGGGCTTTTTCCGCCAGTTCACCGAGGACGGCGGCCAGCTCGTAAATGTCCTTCTTGTCTGCATCGCGCACCACGGGCACGAGCAGGCCCTGTTCCGTATCGGCCGCAAAACCGACGTGCAGATACTTCTTGTAGACGAGATTCTCGCCACTCGCATCGAGCGAGGCGTTGAAGCGCGGGAAATCTTTCAGTGCCTTCGCGCAAGCCCGCATGATGAATGCCAGTGGCGTGAGCTTGATGCCGCGCTCGTCGGCCTGCGGCTTAATCGATTTACGCAATTCTTCCATGTCGCTGACGTCCGCCTCGTCGAACTGCGTGACGTGCGGCAGGTTGATCCAGCTCGCCTGCAGCCGCGGCGCGGCAATCTTGCGGATGCGGCCAAGCGGCTCGATCTCGATGTCGCCGAACTTCGCAAAATCGACTTGCGGCACTTTCGGCAGCGCCGCCTGCGCAGCCGGGCCACTGCCGCTCAATATCGACTTGACGAAGCTCTTGACGTCGTCGGCCGTGATGCGGCTCTTTTTGCCGCTGCCGGAAACCCGCGCCAGATCGACGCCCATCTCACGCGCGAACTTACGCACCGAGGGACTCGCGTGAGCCCGCGAAAAAGCCTTCTCGTCGATGGGCGGCAAGCCGGTCGGCGCCTTGCCTGACGCTTTTTCCTCACCGGACGCGAGTTTCCGGTCGTCGGGTTTTTCTTTCTCACGTTCTGGCGGCTTTTCCTTATCGTCCTTTTCGGCATCCTTGTCGCGTTGCGGCTTGCGCTTTTCTTCCTTTTCTGCAGTCTGCGCGTCGTCGTCGCCCGCGGATTCCAGGCTCAGGATCCGATCGCCTTGGGACACCTTGTCGCCGACTTTGACGTGCACATCGCTCACTTTGCCGGCACGGGGAGACGGCACGTCCATGGCCGCCTTCTCGGTCTCGAGCGTGATCAGCGCGTCCTCGGCGGCGACCTCGTCGCCGGCACCGACGTGCACCTCGATGACTTCAACATCCGAGAAGTCGCCGATGTCCGGCACCTGCACGTCTTTACGGACCGGCTTGCGGCGTTGATCCCGTTCCGGCTTTTTCCCGGCCGGCGTTTCTTCTGTGTCTTTCGCCGACGACGCTCTGCTCTTCTTATCGCTTGCCGGCTCGCTTCCCTCGTCCTCCGGCTCGCCCTCCGCTTCGCCTTCGGACTCGTCTTTTTCATCGCCCGGCTGATCTTCGCCTTTGCCGGCAGAACCAGCCTTTCCCTCCGCCTCGCTCTCGAGCACGCAGATATCCGAGCCTTCCGAGACCTTATCGCCCGGCTTCACAGAGACGGAGACAACCTTGCCGCCCGCGGGGGACGGCACGTCCATGGCGGCCTTCTCGGTTTCCAGGGTGATCAGCGCATCTTCGACGGCGACGGTGTCGCCCTCCTTGACGTGCACCTCGATAACCTCGACATCGGCAAAGTCGCCGATGTTCGGCACGCGGATTTTCTGCTCAGCCAAGGACCCGCTCCTCAAACGGTAACGGGATTCGGCTTGTCGGGATCGATGTCGAATTTCTCGATCGCGGCAGCGACGGTCGCGCCGTCGCGCTTACCCTCGTCGGCCAACGCCTTGAGTGCCGCGACGACGACGTGATGACGGTCGACCTCGAAAAACTCGCGCAGCGCTTCGCGGCTGTCGCTGCGGCCGAAGCCGTCAGTGCCGAGCACAGCGTAATGACCGGGCACCCATTTGCGAATCTGATCGGGCACGATCCTCATATAGTCGGTCGCTGCGATGAACGGACCGCTGCGCTTGCCGAAACTTTTCGCCACCCAGGTCGCACGCGGCTCATCCTCCGGATGCAGGTTGTTCCAGCGCTCGGCATCGAGCGCCTCGCGCCTCAGCTCGCTGAAGCTCGTTACGCTCCATACGTCTGCTGGCACATCGAATTCCTTTTCCAGCAGCTCGGCCGCCGCCAAAACCTCGCGCAGGATGGTGCCCGAGCCGAGAAGCTGTACGCGCACACGGCCCTTGCCGCCGATATGCAACAGATACATGCCCTTCAGAATCCCCTGCTCCATGCCCTTCGGCAGCGCGGGATGGACATAATTCTCGTTCATGCAGGTGATGTAATAGAACACGTTCTCCTGCGCTTCGCACATGCGGCGCAGACCTTCCTGCACGATAACCGCGAGCTCGTAGGCATAGGTCGGATCGTAGGAGATGCAGTTCGGTATCGCGGAGGCGAGCAGGTGACTGTGCCCGTCCTGATGTTGCAATCCTTCACCGGCAAGCGTCGTGCGTCCAGCCGTGCCGCCGATCAGAAATCCGCGCGCCTGCATGTCGCCGGACGCCCAGATGAAATCGCCGATGCGCTGGAAGCCGAACATGGAATAGAAGAGGAAGAACGGAATCATGCTGACGCCATAGTTGGCGTAAGCGGTGCCGGCGGCCATCCATGAACAGAGGGAGCCGGCTTCGGTGATGCCCTCCTGGAGCACCTGGCCCTTCCTGTCCTCGCGATAGAACATGAGCTGATCGGCATCCTGCGGCGTGTAGAGCTGGCCTACCGACGA
>JACDCP010000306.1 GCA_013817465.1 Gammaproteobacteria bacterium
GCATCGAGCGCACCAGGAGGTCCGGCTCATCGCTCCGCATCAGTGCGCTGCCTGTCAGGATCAGGCGATAACCCGCCGCAGCCATGCTGGCGGCATCCTCAGCACCCTGAACCCCGCTTTCCGCGACAGCCGCTGAGCCAGCGGGCATGTGGCAAGCGAGCCGGACGAGCCGTTCGGCATCCACATCCAGTGTGCGCAGGTCGCGGGCATTGAGGCCGACCAGCAACATGCCCGTCGCGCTATGGGAGTCCACAAGCCGGGCGGCGCGCTGAAGCTCTCCGGCATCGAAAGCCTCCAGCAGCACGAACAGGCCGAGCTCGAACGCCGTTTCGAGCAAATGAGTCACGTTCACGTCGTCGAGCAGCGCGAGCATCAGCAGCACGCCGCCGGCGCCATGTACGCGCGCCTCGAGAATCTGAGCGCCATCGACGATAAAATCCTTGCGCATGACAGGCACGTCGAACGGGCGTAACGCTGCTGCTGCCGCACGCATATCTGCGAGCGAGCCGCCAAAGCGCTCCGGCACTGTCAGCACAGAAACGGCCGCCGCGCCACCTTTCGCATACAACTGAACGGTCCTTTCGACGCTCATCATCCGCCGGTCGCCTCGCAGCGCTCCCGAAGCGGGCGAGCAGCGCTTGAACTCGGCGATCACGTCGAAGCCGTGAGGATGCAGCGACAGCGGCGGCGGCTCCGGCATGGCAAGCGCCTGCTCGCGCAGACGGGCTTCGGATACCGCCGCTGTTGCCTGCGTGGCCCGCAGCCTGCTCGATGCACGCATGGTTTCGAGGAAGCTACTCACAGACGTATTTCAGTCTTTATGACCGGACGAGGTCTGTCCCTTTCTTCACGACGCTGCCGCGCCGAGAAACTGCGGAGCTTGCGAATCAGTGCGTGCGCGCGACCGTCGTCGATCGCTGCGGCAGCCATCGCAAGGCCCTCTGCCATGGTACGCGCCCTGCCGCTCACCTCGAGCGCGAGTGCGGCGCCGAGCAGCAGCGCGTCCCTATGCGGGCCGTGGTCATCACTTTCCAGCACGGCGGCAAGGCGCGCGGCATTGTGCTCGGACGCGCCTCCAGCCAGCGCGCCCGGTGCGCAGCGCGCGAGCCCGTAGCTCGCCGGATCGCGTTGCTCGAGCTGCACTGAGCCCGGCCGAACGTCGAAAAGCAGAAACGGCCCGACCGGCGTCGCCTCGTCCCAGCCCGGCTCGCCGTGCACGACGAACGCGCGCTGAATCGTCAGGCCGGCGATGGCCTCAGCCATGAGCTGTGCCGCCTCGGGGCTGTACGCGCCGATCACCTGATAAGGCGGCGCGGCCGGATTGGTCAGTGGCCCGAGCAGATTGAAAACGGTGCGTACGCCAAGCGTGCTGCGTACCGCCGCGAGAGCTTTCATGGCCGGATGGAAATGCGGCGCAAACATAAAAGTGAAGCCACACTCGCGCAAACACGCGACGCAGGAGTCGCCGTTCCGGGGCAGCTCGCATCCCAGCGCCTCTAGGACATCCGCGCTCCCTGAGCGGCTCGAAATCGAGCGGTTGCCGTGCTTGGCAACCGGCGCTCCGCACGCGGCTGCAAGCAGAGCCGACCCGGTCGAGAGATTGAGGCTACCGGATCCGTCGCCTCCGGTGCCCACTATGTCGACGCAAGCGAGATCGGCGCGGATATCGGGTCTCTGCGCGAGCTTGCGCATGGCGCGCGCGAAACCGCGGATTTCGGCTGGTGTTTCACCCTTGGCGCGCAACGCGGCGAGCAACGCGCCGGCCATTGCCGGCGCCAGATTCGTGTCAGTCAGAACGACCAGCAGATCGGCGGCCTGATCCTCGTCAAGGTCGTGGCCGGCGAGCAGGTGCTCGAGTGTCTGGTGGTGTTGATGAGTCACGAGTGCAATCGGCCTGGTTGGTGGGTCGAATCCGCCTTTGTACATTGCGTATTGAGCTTGAGAAAATTCGCGAGCAGGCGGTTCCCCTCCGGCGTCAGAATGCTCTCCGGATGAAACTGCACGCCCTCGACCGACAGCGAGCGGTGCCGGACTCCCATGACCTCGCCGCTTTCGCTGCGCGCGGTGATTTCGAGCATTGCGGGAAGCGATACTTCGTCAATGGTCAGCGAATGGTAGCGCCCGGCCTCGAACGGCTGCGGCAGCCCGGCGTAAATCGTGCGCCCGTCATGATGCACCCGCGAGGTCTTGCCGTGCATGAGCCGCGCAGCGCGCACGATCCGGCCGCCGCAGGCGCTGACCAGTGCCTGATGGCCGAGACAGACGCCGAGCACGGGGATAGCGCCGGCGAAGGTCTCGATCATGGAGATCGATACGCCGGCGGCCGAGGGCTCGCCCGGGCCAGGCGAGATCGTCAGATGTGTCGGCTCGAGCGCACGCGCCTGATCGAGCGAAATACGGTCGTTGCGATACACGAGGACCTCCGCGCCCAGCATCCCGAAGGCCTGCACCAGGTTGTAGGTAAACGAGTCGTAATTGTCGATGAGCAGCAGCCGCGCACTCACAGTCCGCCCTCCGCAAGCTGCAGCGCACGCCCCAGCACGGCGCCTTTCGCGAGCACTTCGGCATACTCGCGCGCAGGCACACTGTCGGCGACGATGCCTGCGCCAGCCTGGTAACTGTAGCCCGCATCGTCGAACACCAGAGTGCGTATCGCAATCGCCTGGTCCATGTCGCCGCCGGCGCCGAAATAGCCGACCGTGCCCCCGTAAAAACCGCGCCCCAGCGGCTCATACTCGTCTATGAGTTGCATGGCGCGCACTTTCGGCGCGCCGACCAGCGTGCCAGCCGGAAACGCCGCGGCGAAAAGATCGAAAGCGTCGTTCCCGGGCGCAAGCTCGCCGCTTACACCGCTGACGAGGTGCATGACGTGGCTGTAGCGCTCGACGAGCCGGTACGGATCGACCCTTATGCTGCCGGCGGCCGCAACGCGGCCGAGGTCGTTGCGCGCCAGATCGACGAGCATGACGTGTTCGGCGCCTTCCTTCGCGTCCGCGAGCAGCTCTGCCTCGAGC
>JACDCP010000307.1 GCA_013817465.1 Gammaproteobacteria bacterium
CGCCAGATTACCTTCGGCCGCCAGGATGTCGCCGCGCACGTCGGCGTATAGCGGCGCGAAGCTGCCTTCGTCCACGCCAGCCAGCGCTTGCCGGGCAGCCTCCGGTTGATCCTGCTGGAGATGCACTCGCGCCAGGCGCAAGCGCGCGATGTGCGCCAGCTCGTCGTCGCCGGTCGCTGTGAGCACATCCTCCAGCGCTGCGGCCGCAGCTTCCGGGTCCCCGGCATTCAGGTGCAGTTTGGCAAGCGCGAGTCCGGCCTGGTCGGCATACGGCGTCTGTCCGAACTCCTGAGTCAGATTCCGGCGAAGCGAGGCGGCCTGCTCGCGGTCGCCGGCATCCATCGCCGAAAGCAGCTCACCGTAGATGCTCGAAGCGGCTTCGGCCTGCTGGGCCTGATGACTGTTCCAGGCGCGCCAGCCGAACAGGACGGCCACGCCGACCACCAGGCCGCCGATGATCCAGAGCCCATTCTCGCGCCACCAGCGCCGCAGGGCGTCGAGCTGTTCACTCTCCGACAGAAACTCGTCCAAGTCGTTGTCCTTTCAAAAACGGCCGAATGAATCCGAGCCAACCGCGCCCGACACAATCGTAACGCTGATCCCGATCGGTGCGCGGTTGCCTGCGCCACGCGTAACAGTGCGTCAGCGCCGCTCTGACTCCAACATCTCGCGCAGGCGCACGGGCAGATCCGTCCAATCCATCAGTTCCTGATCGGCGCCGGAACGCAGCGGCTTGACAGCTGCGCGCCCCGCGCCCGATTCGTCGTCACCGAGGACGATCGCCACTGCCGCGCCGCTGCGATCCGCCTTCTTCATCTGCGACTTTAGGCTGGCTTCACCGCAATGGGTGTGCAGCCGCAGCCCCGGCAGCGCATCGCGCAGATGTTCCGCCAGCAACAGCGCCGCGCGCCGGGCGCGTTCGCCGAGGCTCACGAGATAAGCCTGGGGCCGGTCGTCTACGCCTGCGAAATCGATGCCGGCGAGCAGCTCCGCCACGCGCTCGAGGCCCATCGCCCAGCCGATGGCAGGCGTGCGACGGCCGCCGAGCTGCGAGACCAACTCGTCATAACGCCCGCCGGAGCAGACCGCGCCCTGCGCCCCGAGGCGATCCGTCACCCATTCGAAGACCGTGCGTGTGTAATAGTCGAGGCCGCGAACCAGCCGCGGATTGACCGTGTAGGCGATACCTGCGTCGTCCAGGTAACCGCGCAGCGCCTCGAAATGTGCGGCCGATCCGGCGTCGAGATGATCCGTGATCGCAGGCGCCTCCGCAACCAGGGCCTGCACGGCCGGATCCTTGCTGTCCAGAATGCGCAGTGGATTGGTCTTAAGCCGTCGCAGGCTGTCCGCATCCAGATCGTGCTTTCGCTTCGCCAGCCAAACGACCAGCTTTTCCCTGTAGGCAGCACGCGCAGCCGGCGTGCCTAGCGAGTTGACCTCGAGCCGTAGATGCTCGAGCCCGAGTCGTCGCCACAGGCGGCTGGCGAGCAGAATGAGCTCCGCATCGATGTCCGGCCCGGCAAAACCCAGCGCCTCGACGTCGATCTGGTGAAATTGTCGGTGGCGGCCCTTCTGCGGCCGCTCGTGGCGGAACATTGGACCGGCGCACCAGAGGCGCCGGGGCTGATTGTGCAGCAGACCGTGGGAAATACCGGCCCGCACCAGCCCGGCGGTGGCCTCGGGGCGCAAGCTGAGGCTGTCGCCGCTGCGGTCCTCGAAGGTATACATTTCCTTCTCGACGATGTCCGTGACTTCGCCGATCGAGCGCCGGAAAAGCTCAGTGCGCTCGAGGATCGGCAGGCGGATTTCGGCGTAACCATAAGCGCTCAGGGTGTCGCGGGCGATTGCCTCCAGGCGCTGCCAGCAGGGGGTTCGGTCCGGCAGCACGTCGTTCATGCCGCGGACCGGGGCCACCGGGCCGCTCATGGCTCTTCGATCGAAAAGCGGGCGAGGCCGCCGTGTATGTTCTCAGGCGGTATGTCGTACGGCCTGCCGGCCACTTCGAGACGCACTGCGCCGGCGCTGCCGAGCAGCACTTCAATGGGGGACGCACCCTCGACGCTATGCTCGGTGCCGGCATTGACCAGGCCGAACAACAGCTCGTCGCCTTCGGCATCGGTAATCTCGACCCATGAATCCCCCGTGAATGCGAGCTCGACCCGCAAGGGCTTGCCGGGCACGGCGCTGGCCGTCTCCGGCAAGGAACGTGCAGCGTCCGGCGCAGCCGCTACAGACGATGCTTCATCCATCATGCCGGTCTCGGAGAGCAGTCTGTAGACGGGCACCGCGGGTTCGCCGGCCTGCTGTGCGTCATTGCCGGGAGTCACGGAGATCGGTCCCGGCGCGGTGTCGCGGCGCATGGACCACCAGGCGATCGCAAAACCGATCGCGACGATCAGCAGCAGCATGACCAAGATACGCAACCAATAGCCGCTTTTGTGCGGGCGCCCAGGATCTACGGCGCGGTTCACGACCGGCATGCTTTCGCTGAGCTCGTGCGTCCTGGCGTAGTCGTCGAATACGCCATCGGGAGAAAGTCCGAGCAGCGCCGCGTATTTGCGCAGGTGCCCCTTGATGTAGACCGGCGCGCCGAGCACCGAGAAATCGTCCGCCTCGATGGCGCGCAGCACGGCCGGGTCGGTGCGCAGTTCCTGGGCCGCCTGAAAAAGGGAAAGGCTGCGCTGCCGGCGCCGCGCTCGCAGCCTTTCGCCGAGCGATCCATCCTCCGGCGCTTCGGCGGCTTCGGCTGTCTTCTCGTCGTCCTCCTCGATCAGATTGAACAGATCGTCATCCGGCATTCGGGGACACTCTGATCAATTCGCGTGAGATGCGTTGTGGCCCAATCGTTCAGATACGAGACACGGCGGAGCGGGAAGGGCCATCCCCTTGCCGGTCCGCCGCAACGAAGTAGCTGGGCGATTGGGCCGCAACCCATTGTGGATCGAGAAATTCATTGATTCGGCCGGGGCTGGTGGCCTCCATGGCTGCGTTATGGCCGTGAGGCCATATATTG
>JACDCP010000101.1 GCA_013817465.1 Gammaproteobacteria bacterium
CCATAAGAGGGGCCCCTATATAGCAGGCGGGCGCGCGCCGCGGCGTGATTGCCTTCACAGTGTCGCGATCCGGATACAACATAATCCCTCCCTCGCCTTCGTGCCCCCGCACGGATTGTGTCCGGCCGACGCATATACGCAGTCACGCCGAACGGCGGGAAAAACATCACCGGGATGAGGAATCTGCGCCGGAACGGTCAGAGTCGAACGGCGCGGCGCGCTGGCGGCGTGAAAGTGCGGATTCGATCACGGCCGTTCGATCTGGCAGCCCCGCCGTCATAGGAAATCCCGTAGACCGGTGGCTTTGCGTCCCCGCCTTTCGGCGGGTTTGCCTGTTTATTCGCAGCCTAATATGCATAATCATGTCATTCAAAGCAAGGAGGTTTTCCACGGTTTCGTGATGCAACGATCCCAGCGATTATTGGTTACGGCGACCGGCGCCGCGCTGACCTGCATGGCGCTCGTTCTCATGGGCGGCCTGGCGGCCTACTATTATCTCGAGCCGAGTCTCCCCGACGTCGAGACGCTGCGCGAGGTGCAGCTTCAGGTGCCGCTGCGCGTCTACAGCCGCGACCACCGACTCATAGCGCAGATTGGCGAAATGCGGCGCATACCGGTACGTTCCGAGGATATTCCGCAGACTCTGGTGCAGGCCTTTCTGGCGGCAGAAGACGATCGTTTCTTCGAGCATCCGGGCGTGGACTACCAGGGCCTCTTGCGAGCCGGCATCGTGCTGTTGTCGACCGGCGAGATCAGCCAGGGCGGCAGCACGATCACCATGCAGCTCGCGCGCAATTTCTTCCTGACGCCGGAGCGCAAGTTCGTGCGCAAGCTGCGCGAGATCTTCCTCGCCCTGCGCATCGAGCACGAGCTGGACAAACAGGAAATCCTGCGCCTTTACCTCAACAAGATCTTTCTCGGCCAGCGGGCTTATGGCGTCGGCGCCGCGGCCGAAGTGTATTTCGGCAAGACACTTGACGAGCTGACGCTGGCCGAGATCGCCACGATCGCGGGCCTGCCGAAAGCGCCGTCGGACGACAATCCGGTGCGCAGCCCGGAGCGGGCGACGGCGCGTCGCGCATACGTGCTGCGCCGCATGCACGAGCTTAACCGCATCGACACCGAAACCCTGCGGACTGCGCTCGCAGCGCCGATGGAGTCGCGCCTGCACGGTCCGACCGTAGAGCTCGAAGCGCCGTGGGTGGCCGAGATGGTGCGCCAGGAAATGGTGGAGCGGTTCGGCAAAGACGACCTCTATACCGCCGGCTACCAGGTGACGACGACGCTCGACAGCCGCCTGCAGGCCGATGCGGTGAACGCGCTGCGCCTGGCACTGCTCGAATACGACCGGCGGCACGGCTATCGCGGCCCGGTGGCGGAGCTCGAGTGGCCGTTGCCGGAAGCCGTAGCCGACGATGTGCAGCCAGAGGCGCAGCGCCGCGAAGCGCTGAATGATTTTGCAGATGTCGGCGGACTGGCGACGGGCCTCGTCTTCGACGTCGGCGAACAGGACGCACGAGTATTCGTGCGCGGAGCGGGCGAGATCGAGCTGGGCTGGGACGGCATCAAATGGGCGCGGCCCTATATCGATGACAATAATGTCGGTGCGGCGCCCGGGAAGGCGGCCGAGGTGCTGGCCCCCGGCCACGTGATACGCCTGGCACGCAGCGACGAGGGCGGCTGGGTGCTGTCGCAGCTTCCCGCGGTGCAGGGCGCCATCGTCTCGCTCGACCCGCTGGACGGCGCCTTGCTGGCGCTCTCCGGCGGTTTCGACTTCTTCGACAACAAATTCAACCGCGCCGTCCAGGCACGCCGTCAGCCGGGCTCATCCTTCAAGCCGTTCATTTATGCGGGTGCGCTCGACAAGGGGTTCACGACCGCCAGCATCGTCAACGACGCGCCGGTCGTGTTCCGCGATCCCGGCCTCGAGTCGATTTACCGGCCGCAGAACGATACGCGGCGCTGGCATGGACCGATACGCCTGCGCGAAGCGCTGGTGCGCTCGATCAACCTGGTCTCGGTGCGGCTGCTGCAGGACATTGGCATCCCCTATGCGATCAATTACCTGACGCGCTTCGGCTTCGCGCCGGAGGATCTGCCGCACGATCTCTCGCTCGCGCTCGGCAGCGCGGGTGTATCGCCGCTGCAGCTCGCGGAGGGCTATGCCGTGTTCGCGAACGGCGGATACAAGGTCGAACCCTATTTCATCGAGCGCGTCGAGGATGCCTCCGGCGAAATGCTCTACCAGGCGGACCCGCTCATCGTCTGCGCGGAATGCGAGCGCTTCCGCATCGAGCGCGAGCTCGAAGCGGAAGCCGAAGAGGAATCGGATCGGCGCGAGTTGCTGCTGGCGCCGGAGCCGGAGCCCGCTGAAGAACCGGCCGTCGCCGAGGCTCCGGAGCTCGAGGCACTGTTCTACGAGCGCCCGTTCGCGCCGCGCACCATTTCCGAGCAGACTGCCTATCTGGTCAGCGACATGTTGCGCGACGTCATCAAGCGGGGCACGGGCCGCCGCGCGCTGGCGCTCAACCGTAATGATGTAGCCGGCAAGACCGGCACGACCGATGACCGCCGTGACGCCTGGTTCAGCGGGTTCAACGGCCGGCTCGTGGCGACCGTCTGGGTGGGCTTCGACCAGGAACGCCCGCTCGGCCGTTACGAGGAAGGCAGCCGCACGGCGCTGCCGATGTGGATTCATTACATGGGCGAAGCGCTGGATGGCACGGAAGCGGCCCGCCAGCCACCGCCGAGGGGAATCGTCACGGCGCGCATCCTGCCCGAGTCGGGCATGCTCGCCAGCGCCAACGACAAGAATGCCATCTTCGAAATTTTCCGCGCGGGACATCTGCCGGCTCGCGCCCCTCAGGATCGCACGCCGGGTCCGTTCGGACCGGAAGGCGAGGAAGAGGAGCTGGACGAAGAGATCCTGTTCTAGAAAGTCTGACCCGGATTGAGCTATGAAGAAGAGAGGCAACGGCCGGGCCGAGAACCTGCGCCGCCGGCTGGCGCTGGAGGCCGCACGCATCGTCGAGGAGCAGGGCGTCGAGGATTATCGCCTCGCCAAGCGCAAGGCAGCCGAAAGGCTCGGCGTGGGCGATCATGCGGCGTTGCCGAAGAACAGCGAGATCGAGGATGCGCTCGGAGAGCGACAGAGGCTGTTTGCCGGCGAATCACACGCAGTCTGGCTGCATCGCCTTCGCATCGTTGCGCGGCGCGCGATGCGCCTGCTGGCCGAATTCGAGCCGCGTCTCGTCGGGCCGGTGTTGAGCGGCACGGCGACCCGGCATTCGAACGTGCTGCTGCACGTGTTCGCGGATGCGCCGGAGGCCGTGGCGCTTCGCCTCATGGAGCATGAGATCCCCTACCGCATCTGCGAGCGCCGGCTGCGCATGAACGCAGAGCGCGTCCTGCGCCTGCCGGGCTATCGCTTCACCGCGGGCGACGTGACCGTTGAAACCACGGTATTCCCGCCGCAGGGTATGCGTCAGGCGCCCATGAGCCCGGTGGACGGCCGGCCGATGCGCCGCGCGCCGCTGAGCGAGCTCGAGCGTCTGCTCATAGAATGAAACTGCGGACATTCCTGATTTTCGTCGGAGCGCTCAGCCCCCAAGGCAACTCCGCAAATCAGGAATGTCCCCATTATTGTTCGTCAGCGATTATCGAGCGGCACATAGTCGCGGCGGTCGGGCCCCGTATATAGCTGGCGCGGACGACCGATCTTGCGCGCCGGGTCGGCGATCATTTCCTGCCAGTGCGCGACCCAGCCTACGGTGCGCGCGATCGCGAACATCACCGTGAACATGGACTTCGGGATGTCGAGGGCCCGGTAGATGATGCCGGAATAGAAATCGACGTTCGGATAAAGGTTGCGCTCGATGAAGTATTCGTCCTCGAGCGCGATCTCCTCGAGCCTGAGGGCCAGCTCGAGCAGCGGCGAGTCGTTGTTCCCCAGCTCGGCGAGCACCTTGTGGCACATCTCGCGGATGATCTTCGCGCGCGGGTCGAAGTTCTTGTACACGCGGTGGCCGAACCCCATGAGGCGGAACTTGTCGCCGGGATCCTTGGCCCGCTCCACATATTTCGGAATCTTGTCCGCGCTGCCGATGGTCTCCAGCATGTTGAGCACCGCTTCGTTCGCGCCGCCGTGCGCCGGCCCCCAGAGCGAGGAGATGCCCGCGGCGATCGCCGAGTAGGGATTGGTGCCCGAGGAGCCCGCGAGCCGCACCGTCGACGTGCTGGCATTCTGTTCGTGATCGGCGTGCAGGATGAAAAGCAGATCCAGCGCATTCGCAGCGACGGGATCGATCTCGTAGGTCTGGCTCGGTACGGCAAAAAACATGTGCAGCAGGTTGCTGCAATAGTCGAGGCGGTTCTGCGGGTAGACGAACGGCTGGCCCATCGAATGTTTGTAGGCCGCCGCCGCAATGGTCGGCAGCTTGGCGATGATGCGGTGCGCGAAGATGTCACGATGCCGGGCGTTATTGATGTCCATGGTGTCGTGATAGAAGGCCGACATCGAGCCGACCACCCCGGAGAGCATGGCCATGGGATGCGCGTTGAAGTGGAAACCGTTGAAGAAGCGCAGCAGCGACTCGTTGATCATAGTGTGCATGGTGATCGAGCGGCGGAAGGATTCGAGCTGGTCGCGCCCCGGCAGATCGCCGTAGAGCAGCAGGAACGCCACTTCGAGGAAGCTGCTGTGCTCGGCGAGCTGGTCTACCGGGTAGCCACGGTAAAGCAGGATGCCTTTCTCGCCGTCGATATAGGTGATACGACTCTCGCAGCTCGCCGTAGCCTTGAAGCCCGGATCGTAGGTAAACAGGCCCGCTTCGGCGTAGAGCCTGCCGATATCTACGACGCTCGGGCCGAGCGTCCCGTCGCGCACGTCGAGCGGAATCCTGGTCCCATTGCCGGAATCGACGAGGTCGTAGCGCTTGGTGCTCATGGATGTCAGTCTCGTGCTGTTTTTCTGAACCGGCCCGCAGGCAGGCCGAAGACCAATCGGCACCGCGGGCTGGCGCGCGGGGCGACGGTCACCGGATCTCGAGCGAGATGGGAACTGCAGGAATTATAGTCGCGATGCAGGAATGATTACGACCCACATCGATATTTCGCAGGACGGATGTTTATCGGCCCTACTGGATGGTTTTGATCAGCTCGCCGGCCTGGAGCTCGCCGTCGGGATAGAGGCCATTCAGCAGGCGAAGCTGCTCCTCCGGATAATTCGGCACCGGTGAGTCGGCGGCCAGCGACGAAATCGTCATGCCGGGCTCGACCTCGACGATATCGATGCGCTTCGGCTCGGCCAGCTCGAGCTCGTCCGGGCCGAGCGCGCGGAAGCTGCGGATAGTGTCGAGCATGGCTGCATCGGCGATCGTCCCGCCGCCCTGCTTGCTTGCGCCGGCGATGACGTAAGCCTGATTGTCGTAGAAAATCACGCCGAATCGCACCGGGCGCTGACCATAGGGAGATGGTGCGCTCGGCGCAATGGCGGTGAAGCCTTCGAGCCCGTCGAGATCGAGCGGCGCGCCCTCGCGCGGATTGCGCACTTCGAGCCGATTCAGCAAGAAATCGCGCGGCGTCCCCTTGATGTTGAGATCCTCGACCGTGAGCTGCAGCACGGCCTCATCGCCGGGCGCGATCGCCACGAGGCGATCGGGGCGGTTCTCCACGCGCCATTGCTCGGGAAAGCGCAACGTGAAGGCGAGGTCCGCGTGATAGAAGTCGCGGCCCTTCAGAATGCCTTCGCTCCGGCTGCTGCCAAACGGCATGTCGTCCAGATGTTGCAGGTACACGGCGTCCTGGTCGGGCACCGGCGCTCCCGTCGAGAGCGCCTCTGCGGCCCGCACTACTTCCTGCAGACGCTCATCGTTGTCCGGGTGCGTGGAGAATACCCCGTGGTAGACATTCGGCTCGCGTTCCTCCGCGCGGGCGCGCGCGATCTCGAACTGCTCCTGCTCCTTGAGCGTTTCGACGACCTCGATCATGGCCTCCGGGCGGTAATCGGTGCGGGCGAGATATTCAGCGCCGAGGCGATCCGCCTCGAGCTCGAGGTCGCGCCCGTAGCCGCGCACCAGCGCGGTCCCCAGCACGTTCGTCAGATCGTAAGCGGCCCGGGAGCCTGTGCCGATTGCTGCCGCCGCGCCGGCCACACCGACCAGCGTCGAGCGCGCCTGCTGCTGGGCGGCATGGCGCGCAGTGACATGACCGATCTCGTGGCCGAGCACGGCAGCCAGCTCAGCCTCCGAATCGAGATAAGCCATGAGGCCGCGCGTGATGTAGATATAGCCGCCCGGTAGCGCAAAGGCATTGACCTCATCGCTGTCGAGCACGGTGAAACGGTAGATCAGATTGTCGCGGTGGCTGTTGTTTCCCAGGCGCTCGCCGAGCGACTGCACGTATTCCTGCAGCTCGGGATCCTCGTACACACGGTACTGGGTGAGCACCTGCGGATGGTACTGGCGACCGAGGGCAATCTCCTCCGCCTCCGACATGAGCACGAAGTCGCGGTCGCCGGTGGCGGGATTGATAGCGCAGCCGGCAAACAGGAACAGCACCGCGACGGGCGCCCAGACGCACCGGCGGAAAATGGGGATATCCCTGATTTCGGCCGCCGAAATCAGGAATGTCCCCATTTTCTGCGCCGAAGCGGCGGCTACTGGCCGGAAATTCCGTACTTGCGGCGGAATTTGTCGACGCGACCGCCCGTGTCCACGATCTTCTGCTTGCCGGTATAGAACGGGTGGCAGCTCGAGCACACCTCAACGTGCAGATCCTCGCCCCGGGTCGAGCCGGTGACGAACAAATTGCCGCAGCCGCAGGTGACGGTGATCTCTCGATAATCGGGGTGGATGTCGGCCTTCATGACAGTGTGGCCCGTGAGGGCGTCGGAAAAAAGGCCGCTTAGTGTAGTCGCCGGTATGAGGCAATGCAACGACGCACCGCACAGTTACAGTTATCGGCGATCGATAATGTATCGCATGAGGTTTCGGGACTTAAGCTTCGGGAAACAGTCAGGCTTTTTGCCTTATCCACAAAAACTGTGGATAACTCTGTGGAGGGTTTGGGGCTTTCGCCGGCCGAAGTCGCGTCACAAAAGTGACACAGTCAGATTGGCGAAAAAACAGGCAATCGACTTTTAGTTTCCAGATCAACGACTTGAGCGAATGGCTGCATCGGGACGGGCGCCATTGAAGCGGGTTCGACCCGCACCCCGAACGTGGCGCTGCCCGTGTGTATAAGTGAAGTCGGCGCGTCGATCGTTTAAGTCATTGATGTCGTTCGGAATGGTTTTCCGGCGCCTCCTCCGGCAGGGTAATTGCCTGCAGGATGTGGTCGAGGCGGACACGCAGACGCTCCTTGCTGGCCGTCTGCGCGATCAAAAATTCCTCGCCGCGCAGGGTTTCGAGGTCCATGGGCCGGACGATCTCGAGGTGATCGAGATCGTCCTCATCCCGCCAGCGAAGCCGAAGCCGCTGCCGCCAGATGATGGCGAGCTCGTACTCACTGTAGGTCGAGCAGTCTATCGATTCGTATTCAGAACCCATGTCGGTCCTCCGTAATGCCTGGCGGTATAATGCCGCGCGAATGGCAGAATTCGCCGGCGGTCTTCATTCAGCCTGCGAGCGAACGGGACTCATGCGGCTCATGACGCCACTCAGCCGCAAGCGGGGACCGTCCCGCGTTATCTGCAGGACCCCCCGGCAAAAACAGGGCTTGCAGGTCATTGAGGAACAAAAGACCCCGGTCTGTCGGCGCCCACTGCGCCGCGCCGACACGGCCCAGCAGGCCTCGCGCGCATCCAGTTTCGAGCGCCGCTTCGATTCTTTCAAGCTCGAGCCCGGTGCGGGCTTCGAAATCCTGTCGCGTGAAACCGTCCGGCATGCGCAACGCATTCAGCATGAACTCGAACGCCCGCTCGGCCGAACCGACTTCGCGCCGGACGGCGATGCGCCGTTCATCATGGGCATGGCGCATATACATCAGCGGATGGCGCAGCTTCGCTGTGCGCCAGACGCGTCCCGAATCGGTGTCGGTGAGCTTCGCGTGCGCGCCGGCGCCGATGCCGAGATAGTCGCCGAAGCTCCAGTAGTTGACATTGTGGCGGCAGCGCCGGCCAGGCACGGCGAAGGCTGAAACTTCATAGTGTTCGAAGCCGGCGAGGCGCGCCTGACAAACCGTCAGCATGGCGAACCGCGTATCGTCGTCCGGCAGCGATGGCGGGCGGCGATGGAAACGGGTATTCGGTTCGATAGTGAGCTCGTAATGCGACAGGTGCGAGGGCGCCAGCTCCAGCGCGGCCTCAACGTCGGCGAGCGCTTCGGCTCGCGTCTGATCCGGCAGCCCGTACATGAGGTCCAGATTGAAGTCATCGAAGCCTGCAGCCTGTGCCTCGGCCACTGCGGCGCGGGTTTCTCGCGCCGTGTGTATGCGCCCGAGCGCTCGCAGGTGCCGGTCGTCGAAGCTCTGCGCGCCGATCGACAGGCGCGTGACGCCCGCCGAGCGGTATTCGGCGAAGCGCCCACGCTCGATGGTGCCGGGATTGGCCTCCAACGTGACCTCCATGGACGGCGAGCAAGGGACCCGCAATCGCACCGCCTCGAAGAGACGTGCGATTGCTTCGGCAGCGAACAAGCTCGGCGTGCCGCCGCCGAGGAATATCGATTGAAGTGGCCGCGGCGACACCGTGGCGAGATCGAGCTCGAGATCGGCGATCAGCGCATCGATATAACGGCCTTCGGGCAGCACACCGCGTTGCACGTGCGAATTGAAGTCGCAATAAGGGCACTTGTGCACGCACCAGGGAAGATGCACATAGAGCGAAAGCGGCGGTGATTCCAGCATGGCTTGCAGTTTACGCCCGGGATTCCTCGAACGTGCCGCTCAGGTGCCGGGGCTCAGTCCCTGGAACGGGTGCCGCCAAGGTGCCCGGCACCTGGCAGGCTATTGAAGAACTCTGTTTTTCAGCAGCTGACAGGCGATGCAGGGATTGCAGAGTTGAAAAAGCCATGGATGGCTTTTTCAACAACCTGCTAGCTGACGCGCCAGCTCTGCGAGCGCCTGGCCGCGATGACTCAGGCGATCCTTGATGGCCGGGTCGAGCTCCGCTGCAGTCAGCGATCCGTTGCCGACGAGGAAAACCGGATCGTAACCGAAGCCGTTCGTGCCGCGAGGGCTTTGCGCGATGCTGCCTTCCCACGTCCCCTCGCAGATGAGCGGTATGGGATCGCCGGCGTGGCGAAGGAAGCAGATCACGCAGCGGAAACGGGCCGTACGCCGGTCGTCCGGCACGCCTTTGAGCTCGGCGAGGAGCTTGCGCAGATTGTCGTCGTCGGAGGCGCCCTCGCCGGCAAATCGTGCCGAGCGGACGCCGGGAGCCCCGCCGAGCGCATCGGTCTCGAGCCCGGAATCATCGGCCAGGGACGGCAGCCCGGTGCGTTCGGCGGCGAAGCGCGCTTTCAGGATGGCGTTCTCGGTGAAGCTGAGGCCGGTTTCCTCGGCGTCGCCCACGAAAAGCTCTGCCTGCGGGATGATTCGCACTGGCGAGAGCATGCGTTCGATCTCGGCGCGCTTGGCGGGATTGCCCGAAGCCAGCACGATGGCGGACCGGGTGCCGGGCATCCAATCTGTCCTAGTCAGTCCCGGGAACCAGGCGCCCGGCACCCGTATTCGCCGAGGCATCGGTTTGCGCCATTGTGTCGAGGGACTAGGTGCCCGGCACCGAGGGACCTGTTTGCGCCAGGGTTTCGCGTTGCAGCTCGAGCAGCCGCCGGCTCCCGATCGCGGCCAGGTCGAGCAGCCGTTCGAGCTCGTCGCGACGGAATGCGTGCCCCTCGGCCGTGCCCTGCAGCTCGACGAACGCTCCGGCATCGTTCATGACGACATTCATGTCCGTCTCCGCTTCGGAATCTTCCGCGTAATCGAGATCGAGCATGGGCTC
>JACDCP010000308.1 GCA_013817465.1 Gammaproteobacteria bacterium
GCGCATGGCCGTCACATTCGCCGATCAGATCATCGTCGACAACGAAGAGGTCAGGAAATACTACTTGCGCAAGTACGGTTTCGAAACGACGCTGGTCGCCTACGGCGCGAAAATGATCAGTCGAGACCTGGCGCGCTCCGGCGAGTTGCTGAAGAAACACCACCTCGAAGCGAAGCGCTACTTTATATTCGTCGGCAGGCTCGTTCCGGAAAAGGGCGTAGGCGAGCTCGTCGAGGCCTATAACCAGCTCGATACCCCCTACCCGCTGATCATTATCGGTGACGATGTCACCAGGACCGCTTATCGCAACCAGCTTTTTGCCCGGCAGTCGGACAAGGTCCGGTTTCTGGGGTTCGTTTACGGCGAGGAGTATGAGCAGTTGCTGGTCAATGCACTCCTCTATGTCTCCGCCAGCAAGCTGGAAGGCACTTCGCCTTCCCTGCTCTCCGCGATGGGGGCCGGAGTTTGCTGTCTGGTCAATGGAATCGAGGAAAATCAGGCGTGTACCGGCGATGCCTCATATCTGTTCGAGAAGAACAATTTCGCCGACCTCCGGCTGAAATGGCAGCAGCTCATTGACGACGCCGCACTCGCGGATTGCATTGCAAAAAAGGGCCACCAGCATGTGCTCGCCAATTATCAATGGGATGCAATTTCAGAGAGATATCTTTCGATATTCAGACAAATTCGATGAACCGGTCGAGGGCTGTATCCGGCATCTCCGGAATAGCCTATGATAAGAAGCATGTAGCCGCGGATCATTTAAAGCACGAGCTGGTCTCTGGAGAGGGTAGCGTCCAAACGTGCAAGTCATACAATCCAGCGCACTACGGGACAAGGCCAGTTCCCCATTCATTCAAATTCAGATCAGCAGCCGCCGAATGGCGCGCTCTGGTCGAGGTTGGTAACGAAAGTGTTCAATTACTTCACGGATGTCGTCGGTACAGGGACTCGTACCTGTTCGCACAGGGAAGGTGATCTTTTCGGCATAGAAGTCCGCAAGCAATCCGATGTTCCTGCCCGGCCGGGGTTCATCGGGCGACTGGCAGCGGCCTCCGCCCTGTTCTGCCTGTCGCCGGCGTTGCCGGCCGCGATCCAGTTCACCGATGTCACCGCGGGCTCCGGTACGGCGTACACGGGAGAATCCTACGGCTCGTCCTGGGGCGACTTCAACTCGGACGGCTTGCCGGATCTTTTCGTATCGCATCATCGCGCCCCGCCCGGGCTTTACATCAATCTCGGCGACGGCACGTTCGAAGACCGCTCGTTTGCCGTAGACGTCTGGCAGAGCCTGCCCAATGCCGATCAGCATGGCGCGGCGTGGTCCGATTTCGATAACGACGGCGACAACGACCTGTTCGTGACGGCAGGCGCGAAGAATGGCAGCCAGTTCCTCGTCAACGACGGGACGTTTCTGTCGTTCGCGACCGACCAGTACACTTTCGATGTCAAGGCCTGGGGCGGACGTATGCCGGTCTGGTTCGACTTTGCCGGAGACGGCCTGTTGGATTTTGCGATCGCCGTGCAGGGCCAGACATTTCATCTCCATGAGCAGCGGGCCGGCGATTTGGTCAAAGTGAACCAGGTGTACGGAAACAACTGCACCGATAATGATTACGGGCAGCTCGCGGACGTCACGAGGGACGGCATCCTGGACTTGATCTGCATCGCCCAGCAAGCGTTCCCGCAAAGGATCTACGACATCACGGCCCGGCCGTTCTCCGACCGCACGCCGCTGATCCCGCAGACTCCGAACAATATCGATTCGGCTTTCGCCGATTTCGATGGAGACCTGGTCAGTGACGCGCTCGTGGTGCGCGGACAGGCGCGGGTGAACGGCGCGGAGATCACCGGATCGAACGCAATCGAGGCTCATATCATCGATAACGGGATTAACCAGACCGGGTTCTCATTCGCAACCGGCGGCACTGTCACATTCGAGCTGCACTGGAGCGCGCGGAACGTCGGCAACATCTTCATCGGCGCTTCAGGGACACACCCCGGCCCGGCCGACGCGAACGGGGTGATCACGTTCACCCTGTCGCCGAGCGATCCGGATGTGGCCGGATTGCGGCCGCTCGACTCGAACCCCGGCCAGGATTCCCTGTTCGTGGGGTTCGACCCGAACACACAGAGATGGCAATTCTGGAGCGTGTCCAACAAGTGGAACTACACGTACACGTATGTCGACAGCACCCAGCCGGTCAGCAATCTGTCGCTGCAGAACCTGAAGGCCCTGGATATGCCGCGGCCTCCTACCCTCTACTTGAGCTCCTCCGGATCCTACGTCGACCGGACCTCGTTCGCAGGTTTGAGCCCTGCGCTCCCGTGCGTGAGCGTAGCGGCGGCCGATTTCGACAACGATATGGATGTGGATCTGTTCTTCGTCTGCCGCAATGCAGTCAGCAATGCGCCGGACCGGCTGTATGAGAATCAGGGAAACGGTACGTTCACCCAGATCAGCTCGGCGGGCGGCGCGCAAGGCCCGGTCGGTTCCGGCGTGGGGCTGGGCGAAAACGTGACCGCGGCGGATTACGATGTCGACGGCTTCGTCGATCTGTTCGTGAACAACGGGTTGGCGCTCTTTCCTGAGATGCCCCTCTCGAATGGCGGGCCGGACAAGCTTTATAAGAATCGGGGCAACGCCAATCATTGGATACAGCTCGAACTGATCGGCACGACCTCGAACCGCGACGGCGTGGGGGCGCGCGTCGTTGCGACTGCCGGAGGTGTGAGTCAGCTCCGCGAGCAAAACGGCGGGTATCACCGCTGGGCGCAGCACCATCCGAGAATACATTTCGGGCTGGGATCGAGGACCGTCGTCGACCTGGAGGTTCGCTGGCCGAGCGGCGCCGTCGATTCGCACCCCAATGTACCGGCTGACAAGCTGTACGCCGTCACCGAGAACGGCACGATCGAGGAGATTGACCTGCCGACCGATGTCGACCCTTCCCCCTGTGGCAGCGCGGGCGGCATGCCGTTGTACAGCCCCGGGTTCGATCAGGGCATCTT
>JACDCP010000102.1:0-8678 GCA_013817465.1 Gammaproteobacteria bacterium
ATGAGCATGTCCTGCCAGTCTGCCTGCAACTCTCCCAGACCTTCGGCAAGCAGGCGGAAAGCCAGCGCAAACGCCGCGATCTCGGGCGCCGTGCCGATGTACAGGGTCACTGACGTCGGCGCCCCGTGATAGACATCCGGCAGCCACATGTGAAACGGCACGGCGCCGAACTTGAATGCGACGCCGACGATGACGAATGCCAGCGCGAAGAGGAGCGCCGGCTCCGATGCGTCCGTGCTCGCGAGCCGGCCGGCGAGCTCGCCGAGGTCGAGCGTCCCGGAAAAGCCGTATAGGATCGACATGCCGTAGAGCAGCGTGCCCGAGGCGATTGCGCCGAGCACGAAATACTTCATCGCCGATTCGGCCGCTATGGGCGACCTGCGGTCGAAGGCAACCAGCGCGTATTGGGAGAGCGCGAGCAGCTCCAGACCGAGATAAATCGTCAGCAGGCTGTGCGCGGAAATCATGACCATGATGCCGAGCAGCCCAAACAGGCCGAGCACGTAGTATTCGCCGCGAAACAGGTTGGTCCGTCGCAGATAATCCCGCGAATACAGGAACACCGTCGCCATGACAGCGTAAGCGATCAGCTTCAGCACGTCGCCCATGTGGTCCGCGACGAAGCTGTCGCCGAAAGTCAGCGTGCGCGTCTCCACGCCATAAGCGCCAGTGATGACCGCGGCGCCGAGCAGCGCAAGCATCGAGAGCAGATATGTCACCACGCGGTGCCGGTCGCTGAGGAAAACATCGACGAGCAGGATCACGCAAATGGCGCAGAGCAAAAAAATCTCGGCGGCCGCAGGCAGAAGATCGGCCATTGACAGCGTCATCCCGGGCGCCTCACAGCTTGCTCTGCATCATGTG
The DNA here is from genome assembly GCA_013817465.1 of Gammaproteobacteria bacterium. GTDB lineage: Bacteria > Pseudomonadota > Gammaproteobacteria > Steroidobacterales > JACDCP01 > JACDCP01. The sequence continues at coordinate 865 of JACDCP010000102.1, forward strand.
TGCGATGAGGTTGTCCAGCGTCGGCTGCATGGCCTCGATGAGCGGCGCAGGATAGACACCGAGCGCGAGTACTGCTATAGCAAGAACTCCTAACACTATGAACTCTCTATAATTTAGGTCTTGAAGACTGGCCACGCCGTCATTCGCGACGGCGCCGAAGACAACGCGCTTGACGAGCCAGAGCGTATACGCCGCGCCGAGCACCAGCGTGCTTGCGGCCAGGAATGCGAACCAGAAGCTCGCCTTGAAGCTCGCCAGGATGACGAGAAATTCGCCGACAAACCCGGACGTGCCCGGCAGGCCTACGTTGGCGAGCGCGAACAGCACGATGAATGCCGCGAAGCGGGGCATGGTGTTCACGACGCCGCCGTAATCGTCGATCTGCCGGCTGTGCAGGCGGTCGTACAGAACGCCGACACAAAGGAACAAGGCGCCCGAAATGAGGCCGTGCGACACCATCTGCACCATGCCGCCGGACATGCCCATAGCGGCGCCGTCGATTTGCCCGGTATTGCGCAGAATCGAGAATGCCACGAAAAAACCCAGCGTCACGAAGCCCATGTGCGCAATGGACGAATAGGCAATCAATTTCTTCATGTCCTGCTGCGCTATGGCCACGAAGCATATGTAAACGATTGCAATCAGCGATAACGTGATCATCAGCCAGTCGAGCTCGCGGCTCGCGTCAGGGGTAATGGGCAGGCTGAAGCGCAGGAAGCCGTAACCACCCATTTTCAACAGGATCGCGGCCAGGATCACCGAGCCGCCGGTCGGCGCTTCGACGTGCGCGTCTGGCAGCCAGGTGTGAACCGGCCACATCGGGATCTTCACGGCGAACGCCAGCAGGAAGGCGAAGAAGATCAGTACCTGCGCGGTCAACCCGAGCGGCAGCCCGTGAAAATCGAGTATCTCGTAGCTGCCGGACTGCACGTACAGATAGATCAGCGAGACCAGCATGAACACGGATCCCAGAAACGTGTACAGGAAGAACTTGAGCGTCGCATAAACGCGGCGCTCCCCGCCCCATATGCCGATGATGAGGAACATCGGCACCAGCATGGCTTCCCAGAAGACATAGAACAGCATCGCATCGAGCGAGGCGAACACCCCGTTCATGAGCCCTTCCATGATGAGGAAGGCGGCGAAATACTGCGCGGGCCGCTTGCGGATAACTTCCCAGCCGGCGATGACCACGAGCAGGGTCATGAAGGTCGTCAGGAGGATCAGCGGCATGGAAATGCCGTCTATCCCTAAGTGATAGTTGACGTTGTAGGTGTCGATCCAGGGCAGGTTCTCGACGAACTGCATGGCTGAGGTCGAACGGTCGAAGGCCGTGAACAACGGCAGGCTTAAGCCGAAAGCGGCGAGTGACGCCGCAAGCGCGATCCAGCGCCCCATCGCGGCGCGCCGATCGCCCACGGCAATGACCAGCAGGCCTGCGGCAATCGGCAGCCAGACCAACAGGCTCAGCAGAGGCAATTCAAGTATCAACGACCGTCACTTTGTTCTTTTTGCAATGCGTGAGCTGTCAGCGCAGGAACAGCATCCAGCCGAGCAGTGCGGCGAGGCCGATGATCATGGCGAACGCGTAGTGGTAGAGGTACCCGGACTGCAGGCGCCGGGCCCTGCCTGCAGCCCAGCCGATGCCGCGGGCCGTGCCGTTGACGAGCACGCCGTCGATCACTGCCTCGTCGCCCACCCGCCAGAATAGTCGCGCTATCTGCCGGCTGCCGCCTGCGACGACGCGATCGTTGAAGGCGTCGAAGTAATACTTGTTGACGAGAATCCCGTGCAGGAGCGTGAAGCGCTTCCTCAGCGCATCCGTGATATCCGGGCGGCGCAGCACGAAGAACCAGGCTGCTGCAAGGCCGGCCAGAGCAACCCACACGCTAGGCGCCGTCATGCCATGCAGCAGGAATTGCGCCGGTCCCTCGAAATGCGCGCCGAGCCCGGCCAGCACATCATTCGCCGGCAGCACGCGAATCGATTCGCCGAAGTAGTTTCCGAACAGCACCGGGCCGATGGTGAACCAGCCGATGACCGCGGAAGGTATGGCGAGCAGCACGAGCGGCACGGTCACTACCCACGGGCTTTCGTGAAGGTGCTCGCGCGCATGCGGCTCCATACGCTCCGGGCCGTGGAAGGTCATGAAAAACATTCGGAACGTGTACAAGGCGGTGACGAAGACGCCGCTCAGCACCGCCCAGTGCGCGTAACCCGCCCCTGCCCTGTCGGCTTCAGCCACCGCTTCGATGAGCGCGTCCTTCGAAAAGAATCCGGCCGTGCCCGGAAAGCCGATCAGGGCCAGCGCGCCGATCAGGCAGGTCCAGTAGGTGACCGGCATGTATCTGCGCAGCCCGCCCATGCGGCGCATGTCCTGCTCATGATGCAAGGCGATGATCACGGAGCCGGCGGCGAGGAACAGCAGCGCCTTGAAAAAAGCGTGCGTCAGCAGATGGAATATTCCCGCGGCGTATGCGGACGCGCCCAGCGCGACTGCCATGTAACCGAGCTGTGACAGTGTCGAATAGGCGACGACGCGCTTGATGTCGTTCTGCACGACGCCGAGCAGGCCCATGAAGAAAGCTGTCGTTGCGCCGATGATGAGTACTGTGCTCAAGGCCGTCTCGGACAGCTCGAACAGCGGCGACATGCGCGCGACCATGAATATGCCCGCCGTGACCATGGTCGCGGCGTGAATCAGCGCCGAGATCGGCGTCGGGCCCTCCATGGAGTCCGGCAGCCAGACGTGCAGCGGCACCTGCGCGGATTTGCCCATCGCGCCGATGAACAGCAGGATGCACACGACCGTCATCGCGTTCCAGGGATTGTCCGGAAAGATCTCGATGCTTCGGGCCGCGATCTGCGGCGCGCCGGCGAAGACCTCCGCGTAGTCGAGCGACCCCGTGTAATAGACGATCGCCGCAATGCCAAGCAGGAAGCCGAAGTCGCCGACGCGGTTGACGAGAAAGGCCTTGAGGCTCGCGAAGTTCGCCGTCGGGCGCGTGTACCAGAAGCCGATCAGCAGGTACGAGACGACGCCGACCGCCTCCCAGCCGAAGAAAAGCTGCAGGAAGTTGTTGGACATCACGAGCATGAGCATCGAGAACGTAAATAGCGAAATGTAGCTGAAGAAGCGCTGATAGCCGGGATCGTCGCGCATGTAGCCGACCGTGTAGACGTGCACCATCAGCGAGACAAAGCTGACGACCGTTATCATCAGCGCCGACAGCCGGTCGATCAGAAACCCGATCTCCATGCGCAGACCATCGGTGACGGCCCAGGTGTAAACAGTGCCGTTGAACGGCTCGGCGCCATCGATGAGGATGCCGTTGAGCACGACGAGCGAGAGCACGAAGGAAATCGCGACGCCGGAAATCGTGATCCAGTGCGTTGCCGCGCGGCCGATGGCATGTCCGAACAGGCCCGCGACAACGCCGGCCAGGAGCGGAGCCAGCACTATGGCCAGATAAACGTGCTCCAACGCTCAGCCCCTCATCGTGTCGAGCTCTTCGACATTGATACTGCGGCGGGTGCGGAACAGCACGACGAGGATCGCCAGCCCGATGGCCGCCTCGGCCGCAGCCACGGTCAGAATGAAGAACACGAACACCTGCCCCGCCATGTCATCGAGGTAGCGGGAGAAGGCGATGAAGTTGAAGTTCACCGCCAGCAGCATGAGCTCGATGCACATGAGCAGCAGGATGACATTCTTGCGGTTCAGGAAAATGCCCGCCACACTCAAGGAGAACAGGATGCCCGCAAGCAGCAGGTAATGCGACAGCCCGATCATCGGTTATCCCCGGAGATCACTCGTCTCGCTCCGCATCCATTTTGACCAGACGCACCCGATCCTCGCGCCGCACCTGAACCTGTCGGCTGATGTTCTGCTGCTTGAGGCCCTCGCGGCGGCGCATGGTCAACGAGATCGCGGCGACGATGGCGACGAGCAGAATGACCGCCGCCAGCTCGAATGGATAGACGTAATCCGTGTACAGGATGGCGCCCAGGGCTTCGGTATTGCTGTATCCGGGCGGATGGGGCACCGGGGTATCGAAAAACGGCAGGCCCTGGCGCTTCAGCCACACGACGTGAAAGATCTCGATGACCACGATGGCGGCGATCACCGCGCCGAGCGGGGCATAGCGCGTGAAGCCTTCGCGCATGGCGGCCAGGTTGACGTCGAGCATCATGACGACGAACAGAAACAGCACCATGACGGCGCCCACGTAGACGAGCACCAGCACGATCGCCAGGAATTCAGCCTCCAGCAGCAGCCAGATGGCAGCGCTGTTGAAAAACGCCAGCACGAGGAAAAGCGCGGCATGCACCGGGTTGCGCGACGTGATCATGCCGACGGCCGCACCGATGAGCACGGCGGCGAACAGATAAAAGATAACCGATACGATCATGCCGGGATCAGCGATAGGGAGCGTCGGCGGCCTTGTCCGCCGCGATCATCGCTTCGTACTTGTCGCCGACCGCCAGCAGCTTGTCCTTGGTCATGATGTTTTCGCCGCGGTTCTCCATGTGATACTCGTGTATCCGCGTTTCGACGACTGCATCCACGGGACACGCCTCTTCGCAGAAACCGCAGTAAATGCACTTGAACAGGTCGATGTCATAGCGCGACGTCCGCCGCGTGCCATCGGGAGCGGTCTCCGACTCGATGGTGATCGCGAGGGCCGGACAGACCGCCTCGCACAGCTTGCAGGCGATGCAGCGCTCCTCACCGTTCGGGTAGCGGCGCAAGGCATGAAGGCCGCGAAAGCGCGGAGACTGGGGCGTCTTCTCCTCGGGATACTGCACCGTCACCTTACGCACGAAAAAGTTGCGCAACGTGACGCCGAGGCCCTGAAACAGCTCGAAAAGCAGAAAGGTTTTGAAGTAGCTGCGGATTCTGCGCATGGGGAGTATCAGCTCGACCAGGGGCCAATCTCGAGAGCGGCCATGACGCCCTCGACACCGATCCAGAGGATGGTAATCGGGATGAATACCTTCCAGCCCAGCCGCATGATCTGATCGTAACGATAACGGGGGAACGTGGCCCGGAACCAGAGAAAACAGAACAGGAAAAAACTCACCTTGAGCGCGAACCAGATGAAGCCCGGCGCGGCGAGGAAGGTTTCGCCCAAAGCCGGCACGCCCTCGAAAGGCGATAGCCAGCCACCGAGAAAGAACGTGGTGGCGAGCGCCGAAATGAGGATCATGTTCGCGTATTCGGCAAGGAAAAACACGGCAAACGCCGTGCCGGAATACTCGACATGGAATCCGGCGACGATTTCCGACTCCCCCTCGGCCACGTCGAAGGGCGCGCGGTTCGTCTCGGCCACCCCGGAAATGAAGTAAACCAGGAAGAGCGGCAGCAGCGGCAGCCAGAACCAGCTCAGCAGGCCGCCGGCCTGGGCTTCGACGATCTTGCCGAGATTCAGGCTGCCGCCGGCCATGAGCACACCGACGAGCGCGAATCCCATGGCGATCTCGTAGGCGACGATCTGCGCGGCCGAGCGCATGGCGCCGAGAAAAGCGTACTTCGAATTGGTCGCCCAGCCGGCGAGAATGACGCCGTAGACACCCATGGAGGTCAGCGCCAGCACGTAGAGCAGGCCCGCATCGATATCCGCCAGCACGAAGCTGTCGGAGACCGGAATGACCGCCCAGGTCGCGAACGCCGGAATGATCGACAGCAAGGGCGCAATGACGAACAGGAAACGGTTCGCGCGCCTCGGGATGATGATTTCCTTGATCAGGAGCTTGAGCACGTCCGCTATCGGTTGCAGCAGGCCGCGGAAACCCACCCGATTGGGTCCGATGCGATTCTGCATGTAGCCGATCACCTTGCGCTCGGCGAGCGTCAGGTAAGCGACCGAAAGTATCAGCACGACGACCACCACCGAGATCACGGAAAACGTGCTCATCACCGACTGCGGCGTCGGCGGCAGAAACTGCCAGATGGCATCGAAAAAGGAGCGCATGCCTTCCATGCTCAGGCACCGGCCGCCGTGAGCACATCGCCCTCGACAAAGGCTTCGCGTGCTTCGCGAGTCATCTGCAGGGGCAAGGAGCGTCGCACGACCGCGTCGACCGAATACATCGGAATATCGAGATCTGAACCGTCAGGCATCCCTGCGGGGTGGCGCTCGATGCGCCGCTTGCCAGCAAAACGATTGTCCGGCTCGATCCGACCGATCGCCTGGCGCAGTTCGTCACGCACCTCCTCGGATGAGAGGTATTCGAAGCCCTCGACGCCGAGGGAGTTACCCAGCACGCGCAGCACTTTCCAGCCGGGACGGGACGTGCCTACGGGCGAGGCTACGGCATCGAAGCTCTGCCACAGGCCTTCGCAATTCACATGCGTGCCGGAAGTTTCCGCAAACGTGCCGATCGGCAGAATGACGTCCGCATAGCGGCGCATGGCCGGCGTCACGTACGGATGGATCACAATCACAAAGCCGGCAGCCTCCAGCGCCGCCAGCGCGGCCTGCCCGCTGCGGCAATCCGCTTCGGGCTCGAGGCCGAACAGCAGCATGGCTTGGAGAGGCTGCGCGAGCATTTCGGCCGCCGTGAGGCCCGGTGCGTCGATCGCCAGTCCGCCGGCATCGCGGTGGGGCAACGCGCCGGCCAGATAACCACCGATCGTATTGCCGCCATCGGCGACGTAACCGAGCGGAAGCCTGCACATTTCCGCCAACGCGGCGGCGACGGCACGCAGGTCGGCGAACTGCGGATGGCGCTGAGCCATCTGGCCGAGCAGCACGAGCGCGTTCGCACCGTCGAGCAGGTGGCTGGCAATGACCTGCGCCACGCCTGCTGCCGCCGGCTGCGCGTTTCGTCGGTTACCGTCACGCGTCAAGCCACCCAGCGCTTCCGGCACTCGGCGCCCGCTGAGGCGCCCCGCCGCAGCGAGCACGCCCGCCAGCTCGGGAATCATGGCCTGCGTATCGACCGTGCGATAGGCGGCGATCGGAAAAAAATAGTCATGCTCGCCCGGGTTGATGAACATCACGCGCCCGTCGTGCATGGCAGCCTGACGAATACGATGCGCGAGCATCGGCGCTTCCTTGCGCAGGTTCGAGCCGACGACAAGCAGCGCGTCGAGGCTCGCGAGCCCGGCAATGCTCGTGCCGAGCCAGGGGAAAACCGGATCCTGCTGCTGGTCGCGGAAATCGGCCTGCCGCAATCGGTGATCGATGTTGTTCGAGCCCAGGCCCCGAACGATCCTGTTGAGCAGATAAAACTCCTCGACCGTCGAGCCGGGAGCCGCCAACGCGCCGAGCTGCCCGTGCGCGCCGAGCGCTCGCTTCATGCCTGCCGCTGCCGCGTCGAGCGCGACCTCCCAGTCGGTTGCGCGCCAGCGCCCCTGGATCTTCACGAGCGGCCGCTCGAGGCGCTCCTCACTGTAGATGCCGTGGCAGCTGAAGCGGTCGCGGTCGGAGATCCAGGTTTCGTTGATCGCCTCGTTCTGGCGAGGTACGACGCGTTTCAATCGCCCGCGCAACGTATGCGCGAACAGATTGCTGCCCACGCAATCGTGCGGCGCAATCGTCGGACGCTGCAGCATCTCCCAGGCGCGCGCGCTGTATCTGTACGGCTTGTTGTTGAGCGCGCCGACCGGGCAGAGATCGATGATGTTGCCGGACAGCTCGTGGTCGACGCTGCGCTCGACGTACGTGCCGATGCGCATGTCCTCGGTTCGCCCGGTCGTGCCGAGCTCCTGAATGCCGGCGATTTCCTCGCCGAAGCGCACACAGCGCGTGCAGTGGATGCAGCGGGTCATGTCGGTTTCGATCAGGGGGCCGAGATATTTATCCTCC
>JACDCP010000102.1:8688-9894 GCA_013817465.1 Gammaproteobacteria bacterium
CAGCGGGTCATATCGGTCGATACGAGGGGCCCGATGTCCTTGTCCTTGACGATGCGCTTCTTCTCCGTATAGCGCGACACGTCGCGACCGAAGCCCATCGCGAGATCCTGCAGCTCGCACTCGCCGCCCTGATCGCAGATCGGGCAGTCGAGGGGATGATTGATGAGCAGAAACTCCATGACCGACCGCTGAGCGGCAATGGCGCGCCCGGAGCGCGTGAAGACTTTCATGCCTTCGGCGACCGGCGTGGCGCAGGCGGGGAGCGGCTTCGGCGCCTTCTCGATCTCGACCAGGCACATGCGGCAGTTCGCGGCCACCGTCAGCTTTTCGTGATAGCAGAAGCGCGGGATATAAATGCCGGCCTCATCGGTCACCTGGATGAGCATATCTCCCTTGCGCGCTTCGAGCGCGACGCCGTTGACCTCGATCTGCACGGTGTCCTCTCGCTCACTCATGCCGCAACCTGCTCCGCCGGCGCGACGATGCTGCGTCCCTTGTGCTCGATCATGTAGGTGAACTCGTGCCGAAAGTGCCTGATGAAGCTCTGGATCGGCCAGGCCGCTGCATCGCCGAAAGCGCAGATCGTGTGGCCTTCGATCTTGTTCGCAACGCTCACGAGCATATCGAGATCTTCCGGCACGGCGTGGCCGTCGAGGATGCGCCGCAGCACACGGTTGAGCCAGCCCGTGCCTTCGCGGCAGGGCGTGCACTGGCCGCAGGACTCGGCGTAGTAAAAGCGGGAAATACGCTCGAGCATGCGCACCATACAGGTCGTCTCGTCCATCACGACGGCGGCGGCCGTGCCGAGCGCGGAGCCCGCTGCACGCAGTGATTCGTAATCCATTGTGCTCTCGAGAATGATCTCGGCCGGCAGCACGTACACGGACGATCCGCCGGGGATCACGGCCTTGAGCTTGCGCCCGCCGCGCACGCCGCCGCAGAGCTCGAGCAGCTCGCGGAACGGCAGGCCGAGCGGCAGCTCGTAATTGCCGGGCTTGTTGACGTGACCCGACACGGAGTAGATGGCCGTGCCGCCGGACTTGTCCGGCCCGAGGTCCGCGAACCATTTCGCGCCCCGGCGCATGATCGTCGGGACCGAGGCGAGCGTCAGGGTGTTGTTGATGGTCGTCGGCCGGCCGTAGAGCCCGTAATTGGCCGGAAACGGCGGCTTGAAGCGCGGCTTGCCCTGCTTGCCCTCGAGCGATT
>JACDCP010000103.1 GCA_013817465.1 Gammaproteobacteria bacterium
GATGGACATCGCGTCGATGCCGTCCTTGGCGGTCATGACGCGCATGCCGTTGCGCTCGAGCAGCCGCTGGGTCACGCGCCGCACCGTGATCGAATCGTCGACGACCAGTGCAAATGTACGCCGGTCCTCCTTCTCGCGCGGCCCGAAATCCTCGAAGTACGGCGCCGGCCGAACCTCGCGCACGAGCACGCCGGCGTCGATGATGATGACGATGCTGCCGTCGCCAAGAATAGTCGCCCCCGTGATGCCCTTGATGCCGGCGATCTGCGGGCCGACCGGCTTCACCACGATCTCCTGGCTGCCGAGCATCTCGTCGGTGATCAGCGCTGTCGAGTGATCCCCGGCGCGCACCAGGACCACGGACATGAACGTGTCCTCCTCCGGCATCAGCGAGGGCAGGCCGTCGAGATACAAACCGAGGTGCTGGAAGCGATACTTCTGGCCGCCGTAGGTGTAGCTCGGCACTTGCTCGGCGAGATGCCGTTCCACTTCGCTGCGCCTCAGGCGAGCCACGCCTTCGACGGTCGGCAGCGGCAATGCGAAGCGCTCCTCGCCGACGCGTACAACCAGCGCCTGACTGATGGCCAGCATGAACGGCAGACGGATGATGAACGTGGTGCCCTCGTCGGGCTCCGAAGCGATGCGCAGCGAGCCGCCGAGCTTCTGCACCTCGTTGCCGACGATGTCCATGCCGACGCCGCGACCGGCAGCCTGGGTCAACTCTCGCGCGGTGCTGAAGCCCGGTTTGAGAATCAGTTCCATGGCAGTTTCGTCCGACATGCGCTGATTCGGCCGGATCAGTCCCTGCTCCACCGCACGCTGCTTGATGCGCGCGACGTCGAGCCCGGCGCCATCATCGGTGACCTCGATGACCATCTCCGAGCCTTCGCGGCGCAGGCGGATACGGATGCGCCCGGCCTCGGGCTTGCCACGGCTTTGCCGCTCGTCAGGTGTTTCGATGCCGTGAATGACTGCATTGCGCAACATGTGCTCGAGCGGCGGCAACATGCGCTCGGTGACCTGACGGTCCAGCTCGCCGGTCGCGCCTTCCAAAACCAGCTCGGCGCGCTTGCCGGTCTCGGTGGCGGCGAGCCGCACGATGCGGTTGAGGCGCTGCGCGTGCCGGTAAAAGGGCACCATGCGCGTGCGCATCAGGCCATTCTGCAGCTCCGTGGTGACCCGGCCCTGCTGGACGAGCAGACCGTCGGTCTCGGTGGTGAGGTTCTCGAGCAGGTCGCGGATACTGCCGACGTCGCTCACTGACTCGGCTAGCGCGCGCGAGAGCTGCTGGATCGTGGAATAACGGTCGAGCTCGAGCGGATCGAAATCGCGACGGAAGCCGGTGACCTCCTGATGCCGGTGCAGGATCTGTGCTTCGGTTTCCCCCTCCAGCGCACGGAGCTGATCGCGCAGGCGAGTGACCGTGCGGGTCAGCTCGGCGAGATTGAATTCAATGGAGTTGAGCTGCTGCTGCAGCCGCGAGCGGAAGATGCTGATCTCCCCCGCGTTGTTCATCAGATCCTCGAGCAGATCGGCATCGACCCGCGCGAACTCCTGTCGGTCGTAGCTGGTTTCCTTGCGCGCCGGCGGCGCAATCGGCGCCGGCGGCAGCTCTTCCACCCAGCCTCCCGCTTCAGCGGCTGACTCTGGGGTAGGGATTGCGGCCGCTTCGGTGCTGGCGGCCCGCTGTTCGAAGCCGGGGACCTCCGCGCCGTCGCGCATGGCTGCCTCGACTGGCTCGGCCGCCTCGGCAAACTCGACTGCTTGGGCAAACTCAACTTCCTCAGCCGGCTCGACCGCTTTGGCCGGCTCGACTGCTTCGGCAGGCTCAGCCGTCTCTTCGGCGTCAACGGTTATCAGAAAAGCGGCGTCGCCGGACATGCCGGCCTCGATATCCGCCGTCTGCGTCGAAGCTTCAGCCTCCAATGGCAGGTCGACGTCCGCGGCAGTTTCCAGAACCTCAACAACCTCGAATGCCGCGGGCACCGCGTCTGCGGGAAGCGGCACTTGCGGGCTCACTGCGCCTTGATCGCGCAGACGACGCATCAGCTCTTCGGACTCGCTTAGGGACTCACCGCGTGCGATCGCGTCACGCAGGCGGTGCAGCTCGTCAATACTTTGCTGAAGCAACTCGAGCCCGGATGATGTCAGTGCGACGCGTCCCTCGTCGATCGCGCCGAGTACCGTTTCCAACTCGTGACTCAGATCGCCCATAGCCGTGATCCCGGCCATGCGCGCGCCGCCCTTCAGGGTATGGAGTTGCCGCAGCAGCGAGCCGATCTGGGCGGCCTCATCCTGTCCGCCGGCGAGGCCGGCGAGCGCGCCGTCTGCAGTATTGAGCAGCTCGGTCGCTTCTTCGGCGAAAATGGCGGCAATCTCGGGATCGAAAGCAGCTTCCTCTTCGCCCCACGCCGCAGCCTCCTCGCTGCCCTCTGTCGCGATGCGCCCGGCCGACTCGTCCGCGGTCGAGAATGCCGCGCCTTCGTGCGCCTCGGGCGCCGCTTGGTAACCGGATGCGTCATTGCCCTCGCCGGCGTCGGGCGACGTTTCCTGCGCCTCGAGAAAATGCAGGCCGAAGATTGCCTCGTCTGCAATATCGGGGGTCGTGGGCGCGCCGTCTGCGGCCGTAACCGCGAAATCCGGCGTTTCCTCCGCCGCCAGCCCGGTGGCAAACACCGGCGGTGCGTCCATCGCGCTGCCGGTGACCAGCTCGCCTGATTCATCCTGGGCGTCCGTGGCCTCATCGCGCGCGAGCGGCACGCGCTGCGCGAGCTGGCCGTCGAATTCGGCTGCGAGGCTGCCTATGCGCTCGATTAGCAGCGTGTTATCCCGGCCCGCCCCGGATGAGGCGGTATCGAGCGACGCGACCACATGCTCCAGGGCATCCACGACGGCTGTGCACGTCTCAATATCGCGAAAGTCGAGACGGCCATCATTCTCGTAAAGGTTGCGTATGTAAGCGCTCCACGGGCCGGCCACGGCAGCGGCATGCTCGACGCCGGCCATATTCGCGCTGCCGTTCAAGGTATGGCAGGCGCGATAGATCGCCTCGGTCAGCGGATACGGCGGATCGAGCCGTCGACAATCATCGAGAAACTTGCGGATAACGCCGAGATGCTCGCCGGTCTCCTTGGTGAAAATTTCTCGCAGCACGGGATCCATCGACGGCTCTTCTTCCGCCGGTGGCTCAGGTTCTGCGGCGGGCCGGGCAGACTCGGCCCGCGCAGCAGCGTCCGGCGTGGCCTCGCCCAGCGATCGGGCCTCGTCGATGAGGCCCTCGATGTCGACTTCCGGATCTGTGCCGGCTTCGAGTTGCTCGACGAGCTGCGGCAGCGCGGCGACCGCCCGCTGCAGCAGGCTCATCAACGGTGGGCTGCGTTCGAGCGTGCCGCTGATGACCCTGTTCAACAAGTCCTCGATCGACCAGGCGTACGCTCCGATGCGCTGGGCCCCGACCATGCGGCCGCTGCCCTTGAGCGTATGGAAGGATCTCCGCAGCGTAGCGAGCGCTCCGGTATCTCCGGTATTTTCCACCCAGCTCGGAAAGTTGCGCTGAACCGAAGCGATCTCCTCGTGCGCTTCCTCGATGAACAGCTCGATGAGTTCCGCGTCCGCCTGCTGGCCGTCGGCGGTGGCCACTAACGGCAGAGTGCGCGTTACCTTCTCGATGACGCGGGTAGACTCGACATCGAGCTGGCGGCTCTCGGCAACCTCGCGGCTCGATTCCAGGGTGACGGTGCGCGCGTAGCCGGGCGTGTCGATGCCGGCCGTGAATGCGATGTCGGCCGGCGACTGCTCGAGCGATTCTATGCAGGCCTGGGCGTTGTCGAGCATGTACCAGGGATCGCTGCGCCCCGACTGGATGGTTTCCATGTAATACTCGATACTGACGATGGCATCCGCCATGAGATCGAGCTTCACCTGCGCCAGCGGGCGCCGTCCCGGCCGCAGACTGTCCTTGATGAATGCGCCTATGCGCTCGACGAGGTCGACCCCGCGGGTCTTGTTGAGCATCAGCAGGCCGGCCATGATGCCGCGCAACAGGGCGGGCACGCCGTCCAGCAACTGCGCGTCGGCGGGGTTGTCGATCGACTGCGAGATCGCCTCCTTGACGCGGGCGAGATTGACGATGCACTCGCGGATCACCGCTTCCGTGACCTGCCGGAATTCCAGGGCGCGGACCGTGTCGCCCTCCTCGCCACGCAACTCGCTGCCCGGCTCGGCCGGCACGATGAGACGCAAGAGTTGGCCGTCCAGGTTGTCCTCCACGCTGAGCAGCGTCGAGGCCATCTTCACAAGCGTGGCATCGTCGGCAGGCGCGTTGTTGGCGACGATTTCCTGGAGCTGCGCGATTTCGACCTGCACGTGGCCGCGCAGGTCCCCGAGGCCCAGCACGCCGAGCGTGTCGCTGATCTTTTTCAGCATATCGAGCTGTGGCGCCAGCTCGTCGGCCTGGCCCATGCCGGTGCGCACGTAGATGTCGAGCACGTCTTTTACGCGTGACAAGTCTTCCTTGATTGCGGCCGCCACCGTCTGCATGAGCTTGATGCTGGGCGCCGACAGGCTTTCGCGCGCAAGCTCCACCTGCTCGTCTGCAGGCAGCAGCTCCGCGAGGCTGAACGACGCACGAACTGCCGCCACGCGCGCACCCGACGAAGTCGCGCGGCCGACGTAATACAACAGGTTGTTGAGCAGCTCGATCGCCGGTTCGGCAGCGAAGGCGTTCTCGCCGTGATCGATGAGTCGCTTGATCTGCAGATCGGCCTGGCCGAGCAGACGCTTGATCGCGACGCTGGTATCCAGGCCGCCCTCCGCGAGGGCTTCCAGCACACCGCCGATGACCCACCAGAGCTGATAGACCGGATCGGTGCGCGCCGCGCGTTCCAGCGCTTCGGCCACGCGCGCCATCTTGGCGAGATTGGAATCCGGCTGTTCGCCCCGGATCCAGCCGAGCAGCCCGCGCTCGAAGCTCAGGCGGACGCGCCGCCCGACTTGTGCCGTATCGACGTCGAGAAACTCCGACTGCCGCTCGCTGACGCTGGCGCGGCTGTCGGGCGTCAGGTTGAGCAGCAGCACGGTGCCTTCCGACAGCAGCGTGCGGCGACGCGACGCGCGCAAATCGTTCAGCAAGGGAAGAAGCACGAGCGCCAGATCGCGGCCGCCGCCCTGGATGCGCTCGACGTACATGGGAAGCTGAACCATGCCGCGCGTCAGTGCATCCAGCGCGTCGGTACGCTCCTCCGGGCTCCCTGAGCTCTCCTCGAGGAACCGGCAGACGTGTTCCATCTCCTCGGCAAGCAGTGCCGCGCCATACACTTCGACGAGACGCAGCGCACCCTGGGCGAGATGAAGCTGCCCGGCACAGGCGCCGAGTGCCTCGACCTGCTGGGGCCTGTCGGCGTAAGTCTCGAGCGCCTGGCGCGCCTCGGACAGCGTGGCATTCAGCTCTTTGCCGATCAGGTGCAGCGGATGCGCGACGATGTCGTTCATTGGCGCGTGTCGTACCCCGGTGCTTTCCTCAGGCGGGCGCGCTGTCTCGCTCGGCGGCTGCATCCCTGAGCGCCTCACTCTCGATGTCCAGCCCGTCGTCTTCCGGCTCCGTGGGCCTGCGGCGGCTTGCAGCCGGGGCGGCTCGCGGCTCGGCCTCCTGGACGATGGTGCTGCCCGTCGGGTCCGACAGCGTGAAGCCCGCGATGGATGTGCGGAGCTGTGTCGCCAGCTCCGCCAGTTTGCTGATCGAGCTCGAAGCGGCGCTCGTGCTTTCAGCCGCCTGCGCGCTGATCTCGCTCAGCACATTCATGTTGCGCGTGAAGTCGGAGGCCTGCGAGGATTGCTGGCGCGCGCTCGATGAGATGTTCTGCACGAGGCTCGCGATCTGGTTCGAGACCTGTTCGATCTCCTCGAGCGCGGCGCCGGCATTTTCGGCCAGCAGCGCGCCGCCGACCACGTCGGTGGTGCTGCGCTCCATCGACACCACTGCTTCGTTGGTATCGGACTGGATCGTGCGCACCAATACCTCGATCTGCTTGGTCGCATTCGCCGAGCGCTCGGCCAGCCGCTGGACCTCGTCGGCAACGACAGCGAAGCCGCGCCCGGACTCCCCGGCCATCGAGGCCTGGATCGAGGCATTGAGCGCCAGCACGTTGGTCTGCTCGGCGATGTCGTTGATGAGCTCGACGATGTTGCCGATCTCCTGTGAGCTTTCGCCGAGCCGCTTGATGCGCTTGGACGTTTCCTGGATGGTTTCGCGGATGGTGTTCATGCCGTCGATCGTGCGCCGCACCGCGTCGCCGCCCTTGTGCGCAATGTTGACTGAATGGCGCGCCACGTCGGACGAGCGCTCCGCATTGCCGGACACTTCTTCGATCGATTTGGCCATCTGGGTCACCGAGTCGGTCGCGGCCGATATCTGCCGCGACTGGGTCTCGCTGGCTTCGGCGAGATGGCCGGCGGTCGCTTCCGTCTGCCTGGCGGCGGAATCCAGCATCAGCGCCGACCCTTTTATCGTAGTGACCAGCTCGCGCAGTGCCTCGATGGCGTAGTTGATCGAGTCGGCAATGGCGCCCGTGATGTCCTCGGTGACCGTCGCCTGCACGGTCAGATCGCCGTCGGCCAGGCTGCCGAGCTCGTCGAGCAGGCGCAGGATGGCCGCCTGATTCGCTTCGTTCTGCCGAGCCTGGAATTCAGCCGCCTTGCGCATGTCCTTTGCCGAGTAGTAGATGCCCATCATCGCGAGCAGGACGAGCAAGGCGAGGCCGAGCAATGTCAGGGGTGCCATCGGACCGTAAAGAAAACCAGCATTGTCCGTGCGGCCCGCCTCCGTGGCACTCCGCAGGGCCGCATAGCGCTCGTCCCCGGCCACGCTGAGCAAGCGGACAGCTTGATGTCCATCGATGAGCACGTCAGTCGTTGCAATCCCGTCGCGAATTTCCTCGCTGGCCTGGCGGAACAGCGCTTCGATGCGCGGCAGCATCTCGAGCGCCTCCGGCCGGACCACCGCTTCGATGCCGAGATCGTTCTCCTGGCCGGCGAGACCACCGATCATCTGATTCAGGTACGCCTCGTCCTCCGTGAGCCGCTCGACGATCAGCTCGGGGTTCCCGAGTCCATGAGTCAGGGCATGCATGTCCTGCGGGATGCGCTGCCCCGTCAGTTCGAAGCGTTGGATCTCCGGGCCGAGCTGCTGCAGCCGCGCGGCATCGAGCCGGCCGGCAAAATTGCCGAATTCCGTAAGGAGCTGCTGCATGAGCTCCGCTACGCGCGCCGCCTCCTGATGCGTGAGCAGCACGGGATCGCGGATATCGAGCACCCCATCGACGTCTTTCAGAAATGCCTCCCAGGCTGCATCGTCGAGCTCAGGCATCGGGGCGGGCGCCGGCAGCGGTCCGGCAGCGGCCGAGGCGCGCCGGGCCAGGTCCTCGCGTGCGCTCACCAGCTCGCTGCGCGAAGCGGCCAGCGCGTCGAACGCCTGTTCCTCGCCGCTCATGGCCGCGGCGGCCTGCTGCGGCATGGTCTGTGACAACAGGGTAAGTCGCGTGAGATCGCGTTGCGCCGAGGCATAATCGCTGCGAGCAGCGCCGGTCAGCCAGATCAGCGTGGCCGTGGCCGCAAGGAGCAACAGGAGCAAGATAGCGAGTAATGGCAGCGTTCTGACAGCTTTCGATTTTTCAGCCATGGCCGGTCACCTGACAATATTTGAGGCCGAATCCATTGCGATCGCCGCGGACCGTGCGTTCCATCGCTATTTGCCGCACGTTGCGCACGCTCGTCCGAAGCCGCCAGCTGTCCCGCGCTGAAAGCGCTGACTGCTTCATTGCACACCCGCTGCGGCAGGGCCGGCGGCGGCCTGCAGAAAATGCGGGCTTTCGACGAGACTCTGCAAGCTGAACACGGGCCAGGAATCACCGTCGCGCCGGTAAGCGCCGCTGAGGAATTTGTCACAGCGGATGACGGTCGGCGGCCAGGATTCCACCTGCTCATGGTCCTGAAAACGCCGGAAACCGAATACCTCATCCACGACCAGCCCGGCGGGCACTTCGCGATTGTTGACCGTGAGCACGCGGGTATTGCGATTCGCGTCGATCGGGCCGCCGCCCAGGAACAACTTGAGGTCGAGCAGCGGCAGCAGATGGCCGCGCACATTGGCGAGCCCGATGACCCACGACTTCGCGCCCGGCACACGCGTCACATGATCCGGAAACGGCAGCACCTCGCGCACATCGCGGCGCGCGGCGAGGAAACTCTCGCTGCCCAGGCGAAAGCCGACGCCGACCCACTCGCGCTCCAGTTCCGCGGCGCGCTCCTGCCCGGCGACAGCGGCACGGGCGCGGCGCTCCAGTTCCGTGAGCAGCTCGAAGGGCTGCTCACGTAGCGTTCTCAAATCGATGCTCATGTCAAACCGACCCGGGTTGCAGCGCCGGTTAACCGGCCATCAGCCCTGTCAGGCCGTAAGAACAGATCGGGAGATCCGAGCGGCCGAACGAATTCGGCCCTGCTGCGCGGTCGTTGAATATCAGTCGATCGCATCAGTGTGCGAGCACCGCCTGGGCTTTCTCGACGAGCGTCTGCTCGGAGACGGGTTTGACGAGATAGTCCACTGCGCCCTGCCGCATGCCCCAGATGCGGTCGGTCTCCTGACCCTTGGTGGTCACCATGACGATCGGAATCGAGGCCGTGCGCGGATCGCTCGAAAGCTTGCGCGTTGCCTGGAAGCCGTTCACGCCCGGCATCACGACGTCCATGAAAATGAGATCCGGCCGCCTCTGACGGGCGATGGCGATGCCCTCGTCGCCATCCGCGGCAGCGGCGGTCTCGAAGCCATGCTTCTCGAGCGCCTTCTGCATGACGTGCACCTCGGTGGGCGAGTCGTCGACGATCAGAATCAAGGCCATGGTGATTCTCTCCTCAGCGGCTCAACGGTTCGCTACGTGGCTTTCAATGGCACCCAGAAGCTCGTCCTTGGTGAAAGGTTTGGTCAGATACTGCTCCGAGCCGACGATTCTCCCGCGCGCGCGATCGAACAGCCCGTCCTTGCTCGAGAGCATGATGACCGGCGTCTGCCGGAATACCTTGTTGTGCTTGATCAGCGAGCAGGTCTGGTAGCCGTCGAGGCGCGGCATCATGATGTCGACGAAGACGATGTCGGGCTGATGGTCTGCAATCTTCGACAAGGCATCGAAGCCGTCGACCGCAGTAAATACTTCGCAGCCTTCTTTCGACAACAGCGTCTCCGCGGTCCGGCGGATCGTCTTGCTGTCGTCAATGACCAGGATCTTCAGCCCGTGGAGCCCCTGCCGATTCGTCATCCCACCTCCCGGATCGCGACGTAACCCGCGTCGCCAGCCGTTCCGCAATGGTGTCCGGCGAAACTCCGGACATGCGCAGCATCGGTTAACGGTGCCTTTTAACACATTGCCGGAAGCGCCGCCATGCGCCGCCGCACGGTTTCCGGCATGGATGGCTTCTTCAACATCCTGTTGAGGATCGGCCGGCCGCCAGACCGCGCAGCAGAGCTTACTCTTGTATCATGACGCGCGCCGTCCTGAAGGAGTTGCAGCATGCAGAACACCGGCGCGCGCCTCGGCGTCGTGATGGATCCCATCGAGACCATCAAGCCGGCAAAAGACAGCACCTTCGCCATGCTGCTCGAAGCGCAGTCGCGTGGCTGGGCGCTCCTGTACATGCAGCAGGCCGACCTGCGCGTCCGTGACGGGACCGCGCTCGCCCGCGTCCGGACGCTTGCCGTGAGGGATGAGCCAGGGGACTGGTTTTCGCTCGGGGCCACCCGGGAGATGCCGCTCGGCGCGCTGGACGTGATTTTGATGCGCAAGGATCCGCCGTTCGACATGGAATACATCTATA
>JACDCP010000104.1 GCA_013817465.1 Gammaproteobacteria bacterium
ATTCTCGAACCCGTTGTTCGAAATGGTCTTCGGCCCGGTTTTCGAGGAGACCTGCCGTTCGCTGGTCGACGCGTTTGGCGCCCGCGCCGAAGACGTTCATGGCCGACGTTGAGCCCGGCTGGATAAAGGTCGAGGTGGCTTACGCCCTGCCGTACGAGCAGGCGGTGCTCGAGACGCCGGTGCCGCGAGGTACGACTGCCATGGAGGCGGTGCGGCGCTCCGGAGTTCTGGAGAGATTCGCCGAGCTCGATGAGGGGCAGCTCGATCTGGGCGTCTTCGGCGAGGCGATCGGCGGCGATCGGCTGCTCGAGCAGGGCGATAGTGTGGAAATCTACCGCCCGCTCGAGGTCGATCCGCGCGAGGCGCGCCGGCGTCGTGTGGCGGGAACGAAAAGGGGACATCCCTGATTTTTCTCGACCTTTCGAACCCGCTGAATCTGCGCACACTCAAAAATCAGGAATGTCCCCTTTTCCTGCACGTCCGGATGCTGCTTCGCTCAGAAAATCAGGGATGTCCCCATTTCCTGAATCAGCCGTTCGCCGTGTTTTCCACGCGTGCGACCGAGTCGCCTTCGAAAAACACGGTGAAACGGCGGCTCTCCGGCTTGCGACGCTTGCCGGGCTTGAAATAATAGACGTAATCCCAGCGATCGGCGTGAAAGGGGTCCGCGACCATCGGCGTGCCCAGCAGGAATCGCACCTGACTGCGCGTCATGCCGGGCTCGACCTGCTCGATCGTCTCCGGCTCCAGGTAATTGCCCTGCTGGACATCTATGCGATAGACGCACGCACTGAGGCCAATGCCAAAAATGCAGCACGCGGCCAGCGCGACATGACGACGCCGGGTCATGAGCGATTTGTCTGGCAATCCGTTAATTCCGTAACCGACTGGAGGGCGAGCGTCGCTTGGAGGATAATAGGGCCCGCATCATAACCGATTCTCCAGGAGCGGACAGTGAAGCTCCGCACAGGCGCACCGTTGGAAAGCAAGGATCTCCGCAGGGCCGGCCTGAAGGTCACGCTGCCCAGGCTCAAGATCCTCGAGATCCTCGACAACAACCGGCAGCGGCATCTGAGCGCCGAGGATCTCTATAAAGCACTGCTCGAGACGGGCGAGGATATCGGGCTCGCAACTGTCTACCGTGTGCTGACCCAGTTCGAGGCCGCGGGCCTCGTGAACCGGCATCATTTCGAAGGCGGGCACTCCGTCTTCGAGCTCGACGACGGCGCGCATCACGATCATATCGTTTGCGTGAAATGCGGCCGCGTCGATGAGTTCGTCGACGAAATCATCGAGAAGCGGCAGAAAGACATCGCGCAGGAAACCGGCTACGAAATGACCGACCACTCGCTGTACATTTACGGCATCTGCCCGAACTGCCACAACCGCAACCGGCCGAGATCCGCGTAGGCGGGCATCATTGCGCAGGCCAGTCGCCCTGCGCCTGCTCGATCATCTCCTGCGCGTGGGCGCGTGTGCGCTGCGTGATCTCGACCCCGCCCAGCATGCGCGACAACTCTTCGACTCGCGCCTCCTGATCGAGCGCTGTCAGCAGCGTGCGGATATCGCCATGCGCGCTTAGCTTGCTCGTGCGAAAGTGATGCTGCCCCTGGCTGGCCACTTGCGGAAGATGGGTGACGCAGAGCACCTGCCGCCGCCGCCCGAGCTCGCGCAAACGCCGCCCGACGATTTCTGCCGTGCCACCGCCGATCCCGGCATCCACTTCGTCGAACACCATGCAGGGCACCGCGGCCGCTTCCGCCGCGATCACCTGCAGCGCCAGGCTGATGCGGGACAGCTCACCGCCCGACGCCACTTTCGCGAGTGGCCGCAAGGGTTGTCCGGGATTGATGCTGACCTGGAACTCGACGTGGTCCAGTCCATGCGCGGTGGCGACCGGGGCGGCCTGAATGGCAGCCTCGAATTGCCCGCCGGGCATGCCCAGCTCGCGTATCGAACGCGTGACGAGCCGGTTCAGCTCTCGGCAGGCTGCGTCGCGCGAGCGTGAAACGTCGCGCGCCAACTCGCGATAGGCTGACAGAGCATCCTCGCACTCTGCGGCGAGGCCGTCGCGGCGCAGCTCATCGCCTGTCAGGCGTTGCAGCTGGTCGCGCAGCACTTCCAGGCGCTCGCCCAGGGTTTCGATCCCGGTGCGGTGTTTGCGCGCGAGGGTGTGCAGGTCCGCCAGCCGTCGCTCGACCTCGCCGAGCCGGCCGGGATCGGCCTCGAGGCCGTCCAGGTAGCGGCGCAGGCTCTCCGCTGCCTCGTTCGCGCCGATTTCAGCTTCGCCGATCAGCTTGCAGCTCTCCGCCAGGCGCGGGTCGCTTTCCTGTACGCGCTGCAAGGCACTCAATGCTCGCCCGAGCATGTGCTGCGCGGCGTGCTCTTCATTCTCATAAACGAGCTCCAGCGCGACTTGCGCCGCTGCGGCCAGCTCGCTTGCATTGGCCAGGCGCCGGTACTCGGCGATGAGCATTTCGGCTTCGCCCGGCGCCAGGCGCAACGCTTCCAGCTCGCCGATCTGATAACGCAGCAGGTCCAGCTGGGCGTCGCGTTCGCGCGTGTCGTCTGCGATTCCCTCGAGCTCTGTTTTCAGCGTCTGCCAGCGATCGAAGGCTGCGCCCAGCCGGTCCAGCAGCCCGCCGTGAGCCGCGTGATGATCGACCAGTCGCCGCTGGGCGGGACCGCGAAGCAGCGACTGGTGCTCATGCTGGCCGTGGATATCGACCAGGAGCGAGCTTAAGCGGCGCAGGCTCTGCAAAGGCAGCGGCTGGCCGTTGACGTAGGCTCGTGAACGGCCATCGGCGCTGATCACGCGGCGGAGATTGCACTCGCCGTCCGCATCGAGATCCCGCTTCTTGAGCCAGTCCGCGACTTCCCCGAGGTCCGGGATATCGAAGCTGGCACTGATCTCGGCGCGTTGCGCGCCGTGCCGCACGACCGACGCCTCCGCACGATCGCCGAGCGCAAGGCCGAGCGCGCCGACGAGGATGGATTTGCCGGCGCCGGTCTCGCCGGTCAGCACGCTCAGCCCGGGTTCCAGCTCGACGTCGATCGCATCGATGATGGCGAAATCGCGGATGGCGAGATGGCTTAACACAGAGAGCAGTTAACAGGTAAGAGCGATGCACCAGTGACAGGAACAGGAAGCGCGAATGACTACGATGTACTTTACTGCTTTTTGTTCGCTGCTATCTGCGATCTGTTGTCTGGCCGCCTCGGCCCCAGTGCAGCTTCGAGCGCAGGATTCGATAGTAGTCGTGATCCAGCGTGTGCAGGAGCGTCACAGGCTTCTCGGCGCGCCTCACGCGCAGGCGGCCACCCGCCGCGAGCTCACCGAGTATCTGTCCGTCGCAGACAACGTGCGCCCGCGTGTCCGGACGTTCGATGAGGCGTACCTCGATTTCGCAGCCGGCGCGCACCACGATCGGCCGGTCGCTCAGGGTGTGCGGACAGATCGGTACCAGCACGACGGCATCGAGCTCGGGATGAATGATAGGCCCGCCGCCCGACAGCGCGTAGGCCGTCGAACCGGTCGCCGTGGCAATCACCAGGCCGTCGCCGCCATGCGTGTTGACGTAGCGACCGTCGATCCAGGTCTCGAAATCCAGCATGCGGCCGGTGTCGAGCTTCTGCAGGACGACATCGTTCAGCGCGACCGCAACCGGCGCTGCGCCGTCGATGTCGGCGCGGAGCATCAGTCGGCTTTCGCGCGTGTAATCTCCCGCCAGCACTTCGTCGAGGTGCTTGAACATCGTGTCCGGCGACACATCGGCCAGAAATCCCAGCCGGCCGCGATTGATGCCGAGCACCGGGACGTCCCGTCCGGCAACCAGCCGCGTGGCATGCAGGATGGTGCCATCGCCGCCCACTGCGACAATCAGGTCGGCATCTTCGGGCATGCGCGCTTCCGGCACGAGCCGGACCTCCGCTTCGAATTCCTCGAGTTGCAACCGCTCTGGCAGCAATACGTGGACGCCTGTTTCGGCCAGGTGGCGCGCCAGGCTGATCATCGATTCGCCCACGCGCGGATCCTCGTGCTTGCCGACCAGACCCACGGTGCTGAAGCGCTTATTCATGAGATAGTCTCTGGATTGGCAATCCGCCGGGCGACACTGAGCTTCTACCATTTTGACTCCCTCCCGCCAACAGCGCGTTGAAAAAGCCATCCGCCTGCCAGCCCGATTCTTGACACCCGCCGGGTGACCTGCAATCTTCACCGCAAATCTCTCACGTCGGGACGAGCTGCACCGCCTGCATGATGTCTCATGAATCGCTGGATAACGGGCCGAGCGAGCGCGCCAGACTGCTCCTGAAAGCGCTCATCGAACGATACATACGGGATGGTCAGCCGGTCGGCTCGCGTACGCTGCTGCAGGACTCCGGGCTCGACCTGAGCCCCGCGACAGTGCGCAACGTCATGGCCGACCTCGAAGAGCTGGGGTACATCACATCGCCGCACACGTCGGCCGGGCGCGTGCCGACGGATCGCGGCTACCGCTTTTTCGTGGACACGCTCTTGAAGTGCAGGCCGATCAATCGGCAGGAAGCGGAACGCCTCAGGCAGCGCATCGACAGCAACGCGCGGGACTCCCGGACGCTGGCCGCCTCCACCTCGAACCTGCTCTCGGCGCTGACCCATCTGGCGGGCGTCGTGACCGTTCCCCAACAGAAGAACGCCGAGCTGCGCCAGATCGAATTCCTGGCCCTGTCGGAGCGGCGCGTCCTCGCCATCCTCGTCATCAATAATCGCGAGGTGCAGAACCGCATCCTCGAGCTCGATCGCCGCTACACACAGGACGAGCTGATCCAGGCCGCCAACTACCTGAACGCCGAATTCGCCGGCCAGTCCATTTTCGAAGTGCGGCGGAAGCTGCTCGCGGAGCTCGAGGCAACGAGCCGGCGCATGAATCGCGTAATGCTGGACGCCATCGCGATGGCGCAGCAGGCATTTCGCGAAGACGAGCAGCCAGGCCCCGAGTACGTGCTCGCCGGCGAAACGAATCTCATGGGGCTTGCCGAGCTTGCCGACGTCGACAAGCTGCGCCGGCTGTTCGAGGCCTTCAACCGCAAACGGCACATCCTTCACCTGCTCGACAAGAGCCTGACGGCAAACGGGGTGCAGATCTTCATCGGCGGCGAGTCGGGCCATCGCACGCTCGAGGAATGCAGCGTCGTGACCGCGCCGTACACGATCGATAACGAGGTCGTCGGCGTGCTCGGCATCATCGGACCGACCCGCATGGCTTATCATCGCGTGATCCCCATTGTCGATCTCACTGCCAAGCTGCTCGGCTCGGCCTTGAATTCCCGCGCCTGACCCCCCAAAAGGGGAAATGGGGACATTTCTGATTTCCTGCCGGCGAGCGGGGCGGTGCCCGTTTCCCGCGAAATCAGGAATGTCCGCTCTAACGGAGACGGCCTGATGCAGGAAAACGACGATCTTCCGCCCGAGCAGGGCGGTACGCGCGAAAATCCGCGAACCGCAGATCCGGCAGCGGATGCGTTTGCGGCGCCGGAGCAGGACGCGCTCGCGGCAGCCGAGGCGAAGGCCGGGGATAACTGGAACCGTTATCTGCGCGCAGTGGCCGAGCTCGACAACTACCGCAAGCGCGCGAGCCGGGATGTAGAAAACGCCCATCGCTACGCGAACGAGAAATTCGCGCGCGAGATGCTGAACGTCAAGGACAGCCTGGAAATGGGGCTCGAAGCTGCGGCGAACGCCGATGTGCAGACCCTGCTCGAGGGCAAGGCAGCGACGCTGAAGCTGCTGGCGGCGGCACTGGAGCGCTTCGGCATCACGGAAATAGATTCGGAGGGCGAGCCGTTCGATCCCGAGCTGCACGAGGCCATGGCCACCCAGGAGTCGGCAGAAGCGGAGCCCGACTCGGTGCTCACCGTTGTCCAGAAGGGTTACCGGATCAACGGCCGTCTGCTGCGCCCGGCGCGCGTGATCGTGGCGCGGGCCGCCGAACGCACGGAGCCTTGAAAGCGCCCGCGCGACCCCCACTTTATACGCCAATCGGGGGCCGATATGCGGCGGTGCGTCGCAGCGCATCCGGCCCCGGCGGCAAAGAGTTCATCACGGAGAATTCTCACCATGGGCAGAGTGATAGGCATTGACCTCGGGACGACCAATTCCTGTGTCGCGATCATGGACGGCGAGAAGCCGAAAGTGATCGAGAACAGCGAAGGCGACCGAACCACGCCGTCGATCGTCGCCTTTACCAGGGATGACGAAGTGCTGGTCGGCCAGTCGGCGAAACGCCAGGCCGTCACCAATCCGGCCAATACGATGTTCGCTGTGAAGCGCCTGATCGGCCGGCGTTTCGAAGATGAGGTCGTGCAGCGCGACATCGACATGGTGCCGTACAAGATCGTCAAGGCCGACAACGGCGACGCCTGGGTAGAGGCCAACGGCCGCAAGATGGCGCCGCCGGAGATTTCTGCGCGCGTTCTCATGAAGATGAAGAAGACCGCTGAGGACTATCTCGGCGAGCCGGTGACCGAGGCCGTCATCACGGTGCCCGCCTATTTCAACGATTCGCAGCGCCAGGCCACCAAGGACGCCGGCAAGATCGCCGGCCTCGAGGTCAAGCGCATCATCAACGAGCCGACTGCCGCGGCGCTCGCGTACGGCATGGACAAGCAGCGCGGCGACCGCAAGATCGCCGTTTACGATCTCGGCGGCGGTACGTTCGATGTATCTATCATCGAGATCGCTTCGGTAGACGGCGAGCACCAGTTCGAGGTGCTCGCCACGAACGGCGACACCTTCCTCGGCGGTGAGGATTTCGACAAGCGCGTGATCGACTATCTGGCGGGAGAATTCCAGAAGGAAAGCGGCGTCGACATCCGCAAGGATCCTCTGGCGATGCAGCGTCTCAAGGAGGCTTCGGAAACGGCCAAGATCGAATTGTCCTCGTCGCAGCAGACCGACGTCAACCTGCCGTACATTACGGCGGATGCGAGCGGTCCGAAGCACCTCAACATCCGGCTCACGCGCGCCAAGCTCGAGTCATTGGTCGACGACCTCATCGGGCGCACAATCGGGCCATGCAGGATTGCGCTCAAGGACGCAGGTCTTTCCGTCGGTGAAGTGCAGGATGTCATCCTGGTCGGGGGTCAGACCCGCATGCCGAAAGTGCAGCAGGCGGTCAAGGACTTTTTCGGCAAGGAGCCGCGCAAGGATGTGAATCCGGACGAGGCGGTGGCGATTGGCGCAGCCATCCAGGCAGGCGTGCTTTCCGGCGAGGTCAAGGACGTGCTGCTGCTCGACGTCACGCCGCTGTCGCTCGGCATCGAAACCCTGGGCGGGGTCATGACCGAGCTCATCGACAAGAACACGACCATCCCGACCAAGGCGACGCAGGTGTTCTCGACTGCGGACGACAATCAGACGGCCGTGACCATCCACGTGCTGCAGGGCGAGCGCGAGCGTGCTGCGGACAACAAATCCCTGGGCCGCTTCGATCTTGCGGACATCCCTCCCGCGCCGCGCGGCTTGCCGCAGATCGAGGTGATCTTCGATATCGACGCGAACGGCATCCTGAACGTGTCGGCGAAGGACAAGGCGACCGGCAAGCAGCAGACCATCGTCATCAAGGCCTCCAGTGGCCTGTCCGACGAGGAGATCGAGCGCATGGTCACGGATGCCGAGGCGCACGCCGAGGAGGACAAGCGCTTCCGCGACATGGTCGATGCCCGCAACCAGGCGGACGCCCTGGTGCACGCCACCGAGAAGTCGCTCGGTGAGCTGGGCGACAAGGTGAGTGGCGAGGAACGGGCGAAGATCGAATCTGCGCTCGGTGATCTCAAAGCGGCTCTGAAGAGCGAGGACAAGGAACGCATCGAAGCGAAGTCCAAGGCGCTCGCCGAAGCCTCCGCCGGGCTCGCGCAACGCATGTATGCCGAGCAGGCCGGGCAGGGCGACGCATCGCACGAGACGTCGGCCGAACAGGGTGACGACATTGTCGATGCGGAGTTCGAGGAGATCAAGGAAGAAAAAGGCAACGGCAAGTCGAAGACTGCCTGAGGAATCGGGGAGTGGGGATTGAGGGGAGCAGGTTCGCGACCAGCGCATGGCCAGACGCGATTACTACGAGATTCTGAGCGTCCCCCGCGACGTCTCGGACGCCGACCTCAAGAAAGCGTATCGCCGCGTGGCTATGAAGTGCCATCCGGACCGGAATCCGAGCGACCTGGAGGCGGAGGCGCGCTTCAAGGAGGCGAAAGAGGCCTTCGAGATTCTGAAGAATCCGCGCAAGCGCGCCGCCTACGATCAGTTCGGGCATGCCGGTGTGGAGGCGGCCGGCGGGCGCGCTTCCGGCGACGCGTTCGGCGATATTTTCGGTGACGTGTTCGGCGACATCTTCGGCGGCGGCCGTCGTGGCCGCAGCCAGGCATACCAGGGCGCCGATCTGCGTTATGAGCATGCGCTCGGGCTCGAGCAGGCGGTGTTCGGCGAAACGGCCAGCATCGAGGTGCCGACGCTCATCGAGTGCGAAGAATGTGGCGGCGGCGGCTCGAAAAAGGGGACATCGCCGGAGACGTGCTCCACCTGCGGCGGCCACGGCCAGGTCCGCATGCAGCAGGGCTTCTTCACCGTGCAGCAGACCTGCCCGCACTGCAACGGCCGCGGCCGCATCGTCACCCATCCCTGTGAGAAGTGTCACGGCCAGGGCCGTTATCGGCAGACGCGGACGCTGTCGGTCAAGATTCCTCCGGGCGTCGATTCGGGAGATCGCATTCGCCTCGCCGGCGAAGGCGAGGCGGGGCGCAATGGCGGGTCGCCGGGCGATCTGTTTGTCGAAGTGCGCGTCAAGCCGCACGAGATCTTCGAGCGCGACGGCCGCAATCTTTCCTGCGAAATCCCGGTGAGCTTTGCAACGCTGGCGCTCGGCGCGACCGTTGACGTGCCGACGCTGGATGGTCAGGTGTCGCTCAAGCTGCCGCCGGAAACCCAGTCCGGCCGCGTGTTCCGTGTGCGCGGCAAAGGCGTGAAGCCGGTGCGAGGGGGTACGATGGGCGATCTGTTCTGTCGCGTGCACGTCGAGACACCGGTCAATCTCACAGCGGAGCAGACGGAGCTGCTTGCGCGCTTCGATGACTCGGTGCGGGAAGGCGGCGACCGGCACAGCCCGCGCGCGCGCTCCTGGCTCGACGGCGTCAAGCAATTCTTCGACAAAATCGGCACCGGATGATGAGGGAAAATGGGGACATTCCTGATTTCGTCATGCACAAAAGCCACCCGATTCGCCGCTGGGCACGGAAATCAGGAATGTCCCCATTTTTCAGGTACGCCGCCGCGGCGCGGAAAGATGACTAGGAGTCTGTTGAATGTCGCCGTACTCGGAGCCACCGGTCGCGTGGGACGCGAGGTCGTGCGCGCGATTGCGGCTGCCGCCGGCTGCAGGCTCACTGGTGCATCAGTCCGCCCGGACTCGGCCGCGGTGGGCCGTGATGTCGGAGAGGCAACGGGTATCGGGCAGATGGGCGTGATGCTTCGCGGTTCCCCGTCGGAGGCGGTTGCCGGGGCCGAAATTGCGATCGACTTCACACTGGCTGCGGCGACGGGCGCAAATCTCGCGGCGTGTTGCCGAGCGGACTGCGCGCTGGTCCTCGGCGCCACCGGGCATGATGACGCCATGCGCGGCGAGATTGAGCGGGCTGCGCGAAAAATTCCCGTTCTGCTGGCGGCCAACATGAGCCGCGGGGCGCGCGTACTTCGCCACCTGGCTGCCTTGGCGGCAGAAGCGCTGCCCGACAGCTACGACGTTGCCATTCTCGATTGCCATCGCCGCCACAAGCGTGATGCGCCATCAGGCACCGCGTTGTCGCTCGGCGAGATGCTCGCCG
>JACDCP010000309.1 GCA_013817465.1 Gammaproteobacteria bacterium
GCGGGCTCGGCCGAGCCACGCGGCGCCGAGCACGACGAGTTCGGCGCTGTCCGCTTTCGGCCACTCGAGGGCGACCGCCCCGCGGACCTCGAAATAATCCGGGCGAAAGCCCCGGGAACGCAGTGACTCGAGCGCTGCTTCCTGCAGCTCCGCGAAATGCCTACTGCCGGCACGGATGGCATCCCGCGCTTTGACGAGTTCTTC
Organism: Gammaproteobacteria bacterium; assembly: GCA_013817465.1. Taxonomy (GTDB): domain Bacteria; phylum Pseudomonadota; class Gammaproteobacteria; order Steroidobacterales; family JACDCP01; genus JACDCP01. The sequence continues at coordinate 205 of JACDCP010000309.1, forward strand.
ATAAAGGGCCGGCGCGACGCGCCGTTCGGCATCATTGAGATATCGATTGCGCGAGCTCATGGCGAGCCCGTCGCTTTCGCGCCCGGTCTGCGCGCCGATGATCGTCACAGGCATGCAGAGGTCGGCTACCATTCGCCGCACGACGGTGAGCTGTTGCAAGTCCTTTTCGCCGAACACCGCGATATCGGGACGCACGATGTTGAGCAGCTTGGCGACAACTGTCGCCACTCCGACGAAATGGCCAGGCCGCACGGCGCCGCACAGGATAGCCGAAAGCCCGGGCACCTCGACCCGTGTGACGCTTTCCTGGCCGAGCGGATAAATCTCCTCGGTCAGTGGCTCGAACAAGGCGTCGACGCCCGCGTTCTGGAGCAATGCCTGATCTTCCTGCGGCGTGCGCGGATAGCCCGCAAAATCCTCATCCATGCCGAACTGCAGCGGATTGACGTATATGCTGACGACCGTGCGATCAGTCTCGCGCCGGGCCAGCTCGATGAGGGTCATGTGCCCGCCGTGCAGATTGCCCATGGTGGGCACGAAGCCGATTGCCTGGCCGCGCCCGCGCCACTCATCGAGCGCGGCTTGCAGCTCGGCGATGCTGCGGAAATGCTTCACGCGAAGCAGAATTCCGGCGTCGGGTACTCGCGGCTCTTGACCGCGGCGACGAAGCGTTGCGCGGCCTCCAGCGGACTGGCAGCGCCTGCCATGAAATTGCGCACGAAGCGCGGCTTGCGGCCGGGCGTGATATCCAGCGCGTCATAGGAAACGAGAATCTGCCCGTCGACGTCGGGACCCGCGCCGATGCCGATGACGGGCACCTCGAGCGCCTCTGTAATGCGCCGGCCGAGATCCGAAGGGATACACTCGAGCAGCACGATGTCCGCACCGGCCTGCTCGAGCGACTTTGCGTCTTCGATCATCTTGATTGCCGCGGCGTGCTCGCGACCCTGGACGCGGAAGCCGCCGATCTTGTGCACAGCCTGCGGCTTGAGCCCGATATGCGCGCACACCGGCACGTCGCGCGCGGTCAGGAAGCGCACGATGTCGATCTGATTTGCGCCGCCTTCGAGCTTGACCATCTTCGCACCGCCCTCCTGCATCATGCGCACGGCATTGCCGAGTGCCTGATCGCCCGAGGTGTAGCTCATGAACGGCATGTCGGCGACGAGGAACGATCGCGCTATGCCGCGCGCCACCGCCCGGCAGTGATAAATGATATCCGCCACCGTCACCGGCACGGTGGTGTCGTAACCCTGAATGACCATACCGAGCGAATCGCCGACCAGCACCAGGTCGGCGCCGGCCGTATCGACGAGCTTCGCAAAGCTCGCGTCGTACGCGGTGAGACAGGCGATCGGCTCGCGTTCCGCCTTCATCCGTTTGAGCGTCGTCAGGCTGACCGGCTGCTCGCCGGAATCACGCTGCGCGAGATGGGTATACATGCAATGCTCGCCCGCCCTGAAGACGCGGCAACATTAGCACAGCTAGGCGAGACGGGCGGCCGGGTTGAAGAAATGCCGACCATGACGCACGTTGCGGATGCGCGCGAGAAGCTGCCGGTAATCCGCCTCGCGGTTGATCGGATCGATATCGCCGGCATTCACAATCAGCAGAGGCGCGCGATCGTAGGCATGAAAGAAACGCGCATAGGCTTCCATGAGCCGCTCGAGATATCGCCGGCCGATGCGCTTCTCATAGGGGATGCCGCGGCGTGCGATGCGCTCCAGCAGCACATCGACCGGCGCCTGCAGATACACCACCAGATCCGGCACCGGCGCGTCGAGCGCGAGCCGCGCGTAGATCTGGTCGTATAGCGCGAGCTCCTGCGGGTCGAGATTGACCTCGGCGAACAGGCGATCTTTTTCGAGCAGAAAATCCGCGACGCGCACCGGGCTGAACAGATCCGTCTGCCGGAACGCCTGCACCTGTCGGGCGCGCTGAAACAGGAAGCAGAGTTGCGCGGGCAGCGCTGCATTGCGCGGGTCGCGATAGAAGCGCTCGAGAAACGGATTGTCCTCGGGCCGCTCGAGCACGAGCTCGCTGTCGAAGCTTTCGGCAAGGCGCCGCGCGAGGCTCGTCTTGCCGGCGCCGATCGGCCCCTCGACGGCGACATAGCGCGGCACGGTATCGGAAGAGCTCTGCCCGGCGCTCACGCTGTTCAGGTCTCTTCGATGAGGTCGAGGCCCCGCCGGTCGCAGGCAGAGGCCAGCCGGGCCACCGTGCCCTGACCCGGCAGCAGCAAGTACGGCGCAATCTCGGCGAGCGGACACAAGACGAAACTGCGCGAGGCGATACCGGCATGCGGCAGCCTGAGATCGGGCTCATCGAGCTGTGCACCATCGTAGGCAAGCAGATCCAGGTCGAGGGTCCTCGGTCCCCATCGCTCGACGCTGCGGCGGCGGCCGTGCCGCGCCTCGATGGTCTTAAGATGGTGCAACAGCGCTGGCGCAGTGAGCAGCGTCAGCAGCCCGGCGGCCGCATTGACGAAACGCGGCTGATCGCGCACACCGAAAGGCTCACTGCGATACAGGCGCGAGCGCGCAACGAGACGGCAGTGTGGAAGCTGTGCGAGCTCGTCGAGTGCCGCGCGCACCTGCTGGACCGGTTCATCGAGATTACTGCCCAGCCCGACGTACGCGGGCGTCCACGTGCCGCCGGCGGCATCGTCCACGACTCATGAGCCCTGACGTGCTTTCGGGCGACGCCGGCGGGGGCTCGAGCGGCTGCGCCGCCGCGGCGCGCCGCGCACCTCGGCTC
>JACDCP010000105.1:0-508 GCA_013817465.1 Gammaproteobacteria bacterium
GTCCAGACTCAACGGGTCGCCGCCCGAGATGAGCACGTCGCGCACCGCGGGCGTCGACTCGATGTATTCGAGCGCTCGCTCGATGTCCGTCTTCTTGATGGTCCGCTCGCCGGTCGCGCCGACCAGGCGGGCGCGCGTGCAGTAGCGGCAGTAGACAGAGCAGAAGCCGGTCACCAGCAGCAACACGCGATCGGGGTAGCGGTGCACCAGCCCGGGCACAGGCGAATCCGTGTCCTCGCCGAGCGGATCGTCGGATTCGCCCGGCGTGCGCTCGAACTCGTTCAGGACCGGGACGACCGTACGCCGGAGCGCCTGAGCCGGGTCCTTCGGATCCAGCAGGCTCGCATAATACGGCGTGATGCCGACCGGCAACGGGCCCTCGTGCCGGCGGATGGCCGCGATTTCATCGTCGCTCAGCTCGATAATGCGCGCGAGCCCCTCGAGCGTTCGGATGCGATTGCGGTTCTGCCAGCGCCAGTCGTTCCACTCGCTCGGCGATGCGTCCGGA
>JACDCP010000105.1:518-9787 GCA_013817465.1 Gammaproteobacteria bacterium
CCTTGAACGCACGGCTGCGCGGGCTGATGGTCAGCCTGGGGATGCTCAGAGCGCGGGGTGCAATTCGGCGGGACGAGGGGAAGGCTTTGCCGTTCGGACCGGGGGCGTCCGCACGGACAGGATTGCGTCGTGAAGGGCTACTGGGGGGTTCTTCGTCTTCGGCGAAGACCCGCATGGTCCTGGGTTTCATCGTGCTGATTCCTCGCACCCCTTTCGGGCTGATTCCACCTTTCAGATACGACCTGCGGCACCGCCTGGACGACCTGTAAGCGCAAGTGCCGCGGCGAATATAGAACCCACCCGAAAAATGTCAAGGGATTATTTCTCGCTGTGAGCCAGCGAGGGAACGCCTCTGCCCGGAAGGTCGGTTACTGCTCAGCCAGTCAACGAAGGAGGAATCGCTTGCGCCGCCAGTTTGGCAGCCCGAGAAACACGAGCACGGTAAGCAGCGGCAAGATGCCGAACGCACCGCCGCCGCTGCCGCCGCTGCGCGGGGCGGGCGTGATGCTGACCGTGAGGCTGAAGGCGGCGCTGTTGTCTGTGCCGTCGTTGACGACGACCGGCACGAGCAGTGCGGCCGCGAATCCCGGGTCCGGCGTGATGGTGGCGCCGGACGCGGTGTAGTTCGCGCCGGGCTGCGCGGTGAGCGTGAAGTCATCAGGGAAGACGTTATCCGGATCCGTGACGGTGACGTCGGTCAGCGTGATAGTGAGCGCTGCCCCTTCATTGGTCCGCAGCGCGGCTGCCTGATCGACGATGACCGGCGCCACATTCGTAAACGGATCGGCTGTGCCGTTGTTCAGATAACGCCGGTCGGGCTGGTTCTCATTGCCGACGATGATGTCGAGAGCCTGGTCGCCGTTCAGGTCGGCCGCGGCGAGTGCTCGCGAATTGTGCTCGTCGGCGGAGATATCGATGCCGGCGGCGAAGGTCACGGTCCCGCCCGGCTCGGTAAGCTGGTTCAGATACAGTTTGTTACGCGGCGACTGGTTCGGCATGCCAGTCGCCAGATTGGCCACCGCGAGATCGAGATCGCCGTCGCCGTCGAAGTCGGCGAGCGCGCCGCCGCTCGTGGCGTCGGTATCCGCGCTGACATCCACAGGCTGCTCCAACCCGAACGACGTGTTCATGAAAAAGCGATTGACGCCGGAGCTTGCGGCTGAGGGCAGGTTCAGCGTCACCACATCGAGGTTGCCGTCGAGGTCGAGATCGCCGACGAGTATTTTCGAGGTCTGGTCGTCGGGATCGCCGAAGTCCGGGCCCGGAGCGAACGCTACCGTCGTGCCGATTGAAATCACGTTCAGGTGCAGCCGGTTGCCGCCCCCGGCGTTGCCGGCCAGCACGTCGAGATCGTCGTCGTCGTCGATATCGGCCAGCACGATGGAGCGCGTGACATCGGCGTCGGGCGAGATGTCGGCTCCGGTGAAGCTCAGGGTGCCGCCGCCAGTCATGCTGTTCAAATAGAAGCGATTCGGCTGCGGCGTCATGTCCGCACCGTTGCCGGTAACCACATCGAGGTCGCCGTCGAGATCCAGGTCGCCGAGCGCGACGCTCGAGGTAGAGTGCGCATCCGCAGCGATATCGACGCCGGGCGCCACCGCCAGGCTGTCGCCTAGATAATAGAGGTTCGTCAGATCGCGACGGCCCTGGACCAGATCCGGGAACGTATCGCCGTTCAGGTCGCCGGCCGCAATCTCCGATGAGTCCCCTTCGCTGAGCAGCTCGGGTGCGGAAAACGTGCCGTCGCCATTGCCGTAATAGTAGCGGCTGCTGTCTGCAACGCCGCCGGCGTTCGAGGCGACCGCAAGATCGACATCGCCGTCGCCGTTGATGTCGAGCGGCGTACCGTCATACGTCACGAGCACGACGTCATCGGAATGAATAGCGTCGGACGAGACGTCGATGCCGCCGGCAAACGCGGGCGCGGCGACAAGCGCGCCCAGAGCCGCCCCGAGTGCGAAGGTGTTGCCCATCATCTGTCCCTCAGCTTATGCGGCCACCCGCTCAGGCCTTCCGTAGTGGCTTCCATTGCATCCTGCTTCAACTGTGGCTGAAAATTATATGAATGTTAAACGATTTCGGGCGGCTATAGGCAGACATCAGATCATGTGGGCGTCCCGGCTGTCGCAGTCGGCTGATCGTTGCCTCGCTCGGGCGTTGACGTTTCGCCGGAGGCGAGCAGCCCGGTTATTCTGTCACACGGAGGAGGGACGTTGCGGCTTCAGCTTCCCGACGTGTGGCTTGCCTGCGCGCCCGCGGCGGCAGCGCCCTTCAGGACCGACACGATGCCGCCGTCGCTGAATGCCGTAAGGCCGCCGGCATTCTCGCTGGCCCGCAGCCCCGGTTTTTGAACGGAATCAGCCTGTGGCGTATGCGATGGCTGAAAAAGACGTAGACGGCTTTTTCCGCATCCTGTTAGAGTTCGGTGCCGTCGTCCGGACTGCCTGAGGACTCTTTGATGGATCTGTTTCGAACCAAGACCATCGGCGCCGACGTGCACGGGGACACCGGCCTGCACCGCACGCTCGGGGCAGGCGATCTCATCCTGCTGGGCATCGGTGCGATTATCGGCGCCGGTGTTTTCGTGCTCACCGGCGTGGCGGCGGCAACCCAGGCCGGACCGGCGCTGGTGCTTTCGTTCGTCCTCGCGGGCCTTGCCTGCGTGTTCGCCGGTCTGTCGTACGCCGAGCTCGCCGCCGCCGTCGGTGGATGCGGCAGCGCCTACGGTTACGCCTACGCCACACTCGGCGAAATCGTTGCCTGGATCATCGGCTGGGCGCTGATGCTCGAATACGGCATGGCCGTTTCGGCAGTCGCCGTCGGCTGGTCGGGTTACTTTAATAACGCCCTGACCGCAGGCGGCATCGACCTGCCGGATGCGCTGCTCGCCGCCCCGAACGCGGGCGGCGTGGTCAACCTGCCGGCGATGGCGATCATTCTGCTGCTCGGCGCGCTGCTCGCCATCGGCGTCAAGAACAGCGCCCGCTTCAATGCGGCCATCGTTTTCATCAAGCTGACCGCGATCACGATTTTCATAGTCATCGCCCTCGGCAACGTAGAGCCCGACAACTGGAGGCCTTTCATGCCGTTCGGCTGGCAGGGGATCGTGAACGGCGCCGCGCTCATTTTCTTCGCCTACATTGGTTTCGATGCCGTATCGACGGCTGCCGAAGAAGCGCGGCATCCACAGCGCGACATGCCGATCGGCATCATCGCCTCGCTCGCAATCTGCACGATCGTGTACATGATCGTTGCGGCCCTGTTGACCGGCATAGCGCCTTATCCGACGCTCAACACGCCTTCGCCGGTTTCCGAGGCGCTGCTCAATCTCGGCTATCAGTGGGGCGCCGCGGTCGTGGCCGCCGGCGCGATTGCGGGGCTCACGTCGGTCATGCTCGTGATGTACTACGGGCAGACGCGCGTGCTGTTCGCCATGTCCCGCGACGGTCTGCTGCCGGAACGCTTCGCAACCGTCAATCCACGCACCCGTACGCCCACGTTTGTCATCATCCTCACGGGAATCATCACTGCGACCGTAGCCGGCTTCGCACCGATAGGCGCAATCGCCCAGCTCGTCAATATCGGCACGCTCTTCGCTTTCGTGATCGTTTGCGTCGGCGTGATCGTGCTGCGCCGCAAGCGGCCGGATCTGCACCGTCCGTTCCGTGTTCCGTTCAGCCCCGTCGTGCCGCTGCTGGGCGTCGCCTTCTGCCTGTATCTCATGATTAGCCTGCCGGCAGTGACGTGGTTCTACTTCCTTCTCTGGATGGCCTTCGGCTTGATCATTTACGGTGGCTATTCGGCGCGCAGCAGCCGTCGGGCGGGGCTCTCGGCACCGTAAGGACCTTTCAACCCACCGACGGGAAATCGGGGGCCAGGCTGCTGTTTTGCGTCTTCAACACCGTGTCGTGCGATGACACAATCAAAACAGCAGTCTGACCCCGATTTTCACGAACCAGCATTCCGACCCCCGATTTCTGATTCCGCGCCGATCAAACGAAAGGACAGATGGACGATATCCCGCGCTGGGCATGGATAGGCTTCGCCGTAACGCTGTGCGTGCTGCTTGCGGTCGATCTGTTGTCTCACCGCGGTGCGCATAACCGCTCGCGTCGTGCCGACATCATCTGGGCGACGATCTGGATTTCGACCGGGCTCGGCTTCACTTTCTTCGTCTGGGCGTTGATGGGCGGCGAGGCGGCCAAGGAGTATCTGGCCGCTTATCTGATCGAAGAAAGCCTCAGCCTCGACAACCTGTTCGTCTTCCTGCTGATCTTCCAGACGATGGGCATCCCGGTCGAGAACCAGCGCCGCGCGCTGCTGTGGGGCATTTTCGGCGCCCTGATTTTCCGCGCCATATTCATTTTTCTCGGTGTCGCGGCCATGCAGCGCTGGCAGTGGATTCAATACCTGTTCGGCGCGCTGCTCTTCTTCGCCGCCTTCCGCGCCTTGCGCGAGCCGCCGCAGGAGGCGGTCGAAAACCGTCTCGTGACCTGGCTTTCAGCGCATCTGCCGGTAAGCGGCAACACGGCCAGCGCCAGGCTTTTCGAGCGGGAGAACGGCCGGCTGCTCATGACGCCGCTGCTGGTCGCCATCATCGGGCTCGAATTCAGCGACATCCTGTTCGCCATCGATTCCGTGCCTGCCGCACTGTCGGTGACCCGCCGGGAGTTTCTGGTTTACAGCTCCAACGCGTTCGCGATACTCGGCCTGAGATCGCTCTATGTCGTGCTCGTCGCGTCGCTGGAAAAAGTGCGCTATCTGCACTACGGGCTTGCGGCTGTGCTGGCGTTCGCCGGCTTCAAGCTGGTCACCAACGACTGGTTCCACATCCCGCCGCTGCTGTCTGTCGGGATCATCATCGGCGTCCTGGGCACTACCATCGTGCTGAGCCTCAAGCTCGCTCCGCCGGCCGCTGAAACCGGGCGCACTCCGTAGGGCAACCTCTGATTGATTCATGAATTGCTGCGGCGGTGCCTGAGCAGCGGGAGCGCGGCATTGCGCAGGCCTGATCGCTGAGCGCCTGTCAGCCTGCGGCCACCCGCGGGCCGATCTCGCTCACCGTACTCGTCGCGCCGCCACGGTGGCACATTAGTTGCAAACAGCAGATGGCCAGCCCTGCAACCGCAGGCGGCATTCATCCGGGACACAGGAGGTGGCTCATGGAGGACGACAACAGGCGCTATTCGCCGCGTGGCGGAAGCGATTTCCGAAACAGGCAGGCCCGCTACTACCCGGGCGGCCAGCGGCAGGACTACCAGGCCGCGGGCGACGAGTGGGACGACGAGAGCCCGTCGGCTCGGGACCGGTACGGTTCCGCCGGGGGCCGACGCGACTGGAACGCCGAAGCCCATTCGCGCGAGCCGCGCCATGCGTCACGGCAGGATCGTCCGGGACGCGACGATAGCTGGCGCAGCGGACAGGATGCGGACCCCGATCGCAACATCATCGACCGCGTGGTGCGCGAGGTACGCTCATGGTTCAACGACGATGACCAGGACTACGCTCGCGGGCATGAGCGCAACTATGGGCGGAGCCACGGTCGCGACCAGGGCCGGGATTACGGCCAGGAGCGGGACCCTGGAGATGACAGATACGGCGGCGGCGCGAGCAGCTATCGTGGCTCCGGCCGCGACCGGAGCCACCCCTTCGGGGAGCAGGACCGGCAAGAAGCATCGTCACGGCAAGCCGGCTACTCGCCGGGCGGTACGAGCTTCGTGTACAGCGAATTCTGGCTCGTGCCGGGACCGCACAGAGGAGTAGGACCGAAGGGATACCGGCGCTCGAAGGAACGCATCAAGGAGGAGATCTGCGAGCGTTTGCAGCAGCACGGCCGGATCGATGCGTCGGACATCGAGATCGACGTCGAGGACGAAGGCGAGGTCCGGCTGAGCGGCACGGTTGAGAGGCGCGACATCAAGCGCCTGGCTGAGGACGTGGCGGAGTCGGTATCCGGCGTGCACGACGTGCAGAACCAGATCCGGGTCCAGCGCCGTGAAGACTCCGGCCGGGACTTCTCCGGCAGCGACCCGTCGCGGCACGATGAGGCCTCCTATCAGGAAGGTCTCACCGGCTCGACGGCGCGCACCGAACAGGCCGCGCAGAAGCAGACGAGAACCGACCACTAAACGGCCGCATTCGAAACGGAGGCCGGAAATGGGGACATTCCTGATTTTCTTTCGTAGAAAATCAGGAATGTCCCCATTTCCCGTCGGAAACGCCGCGCCTTGTCTATTGCGAGTCCGGTTTACGACACAGCGCGTTTGGCTCCGGTGCCTTGCAGCGACGCCAGCCAGTCGTCGTCCGATCCTTCGTTGATGCCTTCGAACAGAAAGGTGCTCAGATAACGCTCGCCCGTATCGGGCAGCATGGCGAGAATTACGCTGCCTGTCGCCGCCTTCTCCGCCAGCTTCAGCGCGGCGGCAAGCGTTCCCCCTGCCGAGATGCCGACGAAGATGCCTTCCTGGCGCGCCAGCGCGAGAGCGGTATCGCGCGCCAGCACGTCGTCGACCGGAATCAGCTCGTCGTGCAGGTCGCGCTTGAGCACTTTCGGCAGGAAGTCCGGGGTCCAGCCCTGGATCTTGTGCGGCTGCCATTCGCCGCCGCCGAGCAGCGAGGCACCCGCCGGCTCGGTCGCAATGATCCGGATATCGGGGCGCGCGAGCTTGAGCACTTCGCCGGCGCCTGTCAGCGTGCCGCCCGTACCCCAGCCGGTGACCCAATAGTCCAGCCGCCGGCCGGCGAAATCGCGCAGGATTTCCGGGCCGGTCGTGTTGCGGTGGTAGGCGGGGTTGGCCTCGTTCTCGAACTGTCGCGCGAGAAACCACCCGTGCTGGTGCGCGAGCTCCTCGGCCTTGCGCACCATGCCCGAGCCGCGCTCGGCTGCCGGCGTGAGGATGAGCTTTGCGCCGAGCACGCGCATGAGTTTTCTGCGCTCGATCGAAAAGCTGTCGGCCATGACGGCGACGAACGGGTAGCCGCGGGAAGCGCAGACCATCGCCAGCGCGATGCCGGTGTTGCCGGATGTCGCCTCGACGACCGTCTGTCCCGGCTCGAGGGTTCCCCGTTCCTCGGCGTCCTTGATGATGCCCCAGGCCAGCCGATCCTTGACCGAGCCCATGGGATTGAACGCCTCGATCTTGACGTACAGCTCAACCTGCTTCGGCGGCAACCGGTTGAGCCTCACGATCGGCGTCGAGCCGATGGTGTCCACGATGCTGTCGTAAATCATTCTTCTTGCTCCGTTCCCGGGTTGACCGGCCGATGAGGCCGGGAACCCGATACTATGCGACGGATCGGGGCGAAAATCACCCGCTCGCCGGCGAAGCCGGAAAGCTGCCGACTGCGACGCCGGCCGGTGATGGTGAGCGTGGCAGGCTTCGGGCATCATTTTCATAATTCCTGCGCCAGGGAGAGCGCTCGATGAATGCCGAGTACGTTTATCTGGCCGTCACGCTTGCCGGGGCCATGTGCCTGTTCTGGAGCCAGCGGCTGAGCACCGACCTGACGGGCCTCCTGGTCATGCTGGCGATGATCGTCCCCTGGCCGCACCCCGACGGGTCATGGAGCGCCGTGCTCGAACCCGCCGAAGGATTTTCAGGTTTCGGCAGCGCCGCCGTGATCATGATCGCCAGCATGTTCGTGCTGGGCGCCTCGATAGTGCAAACCGGCGCAGCGGAAACATTGGGTCTCAAGCTGCTGCGTGCTGTCGCGCATAGCGAGTGGCGCTTGCAGTTGGCCGTGCTGGTACTGGCGACGCTCATATCCACGTTCGTCAACGACACGACGGTCGTGCTCATACTGCTGCCCCTGATCGTCAGCCTGTGCAAGGAAAAGCAGCTCTCGCCGTCCCGTTATCTCATGTTCGCCGCGTATGGCTCGCTGCTCGGCGGCATGTGGACGCTGATCGGCACACGCAGCAACATCATCATGAGCGACTATCTGCGGCAGGAGACCGGCTCGGGCATCGGCTTCTTTGAGTTCACGCCGATTGCGGCGGTGGTGTTTCTGTTCTGCGGTCTGTTTTTCATGCTCGTCGGCCGGCGCCTGCTGCCGGGGCAGATGCCCGTGCTGTCGGGCGACGTGATGAAGGAGTTTCTGACCGAAGTCGACGTGCCGGAAGGATCGGCGGCGGTTGGCCAGCGGCTGACCGATCTCGACTCTTTCGCGAGGGACAAGCTGACGGTAGTCGCGCTGCTGCGGGACGAACGTCGCGTACCGCGAACGGCGCAGCTCCGCGAGGGCGACGTGCTCATCGTGCGCGGATCGGCCGAACGCATCGGCGAGCTGGTCAAGTCTGCCGACTTCAAGGTCCGGGAGGAATCGAAGCTCGACGAGAAAGCGTTGCAAAGCGTCGACCTCGTCACCGTCGAGGCGGTCCTGCCTGTCCACTCGCGCTATGCCGGCTACACGCTCAATCACATGCCTTTCAGCCGCAACTACGGCATGACCGTCCTCGGTGTCGCGCGTCAAGGCAAGGCGGTCGCCGAGAGGATCATGGAAACGCGGCTCGAAGGCGGCGATTCCCTATTGTTCCTGGGCAGTGCGGAGGACGTCGAGCGGCTGCGCGAGAATACCGGCCTGCTCGTGCTACAGGAGGAATCCTTTCCGGCGATCGGCAAGCGCAAAGCCTGGACGACCGGGCTCCTGCTCGTCGCCGTGGTCCTGTTGGCCGTGACCGGCCTGCTCTCGCCGGCCATCTCGATTCCGCTCGCGGCCGTCTGCGCTGTGTTGCTGGGTTGCATCAGTTGGCGTGGCGCCTACGAGGCCGTCGATTGGCCGACGCTCGTGCTGCTCGGCGGCATGATTTCGTTCGGCGTTGCGCTGGAGAAGACCGGCGGCGCCGAGGCGCTGGCGCTCGTGACCGTGAACGCCTTTTCGGGGGTGGACCCCATTTACCTGTTCGCTGCCTTACTGCTCATCGCACTGGTGTTGACGCAACTCATCGAGAATGCCGCCGTGGCGATCGTCATGGCGCCGGTTGCCTTCGAGGTCGCCCAGGCGACCGGCATGGAGCCGAAACCGATGTTGATCGCCATCGCCATCTGCGTTTCCGCCGGCTTCAGCACGCCGGTGGCGCACGAGAGCACGATCCTCGTCATGGGACCTGGCCAGTACCGGTTCAAGCACTACCTGATGATCGGCAGCGTGCTGGCGGTGATCACCTGGGTCGTGGCGACGGTATGGACGCCGGTTCTCTGGGATCTCCTCTAAGCTCGCCGGGGACACTCCTGATTTCCCGTACGGGAAATCAGGAATGTCCCCAATCA
>JACDCP010000106.1 GCA_013817465.1 Gammaproteobacteria bacterium
ACGCGGATATCGAAACGACGCTGGACGCCGCGGCGCGCGCGTTAGCAGGCTGTTGAAAACCGCTGTTTTCGACAGCCTGCTAGCCGATGCAGGGATGCATCGTCATTTTCTGGAACTGCAAGTTCTTGAAAATGCTCGCGATCCGAAAATCACACTTTTCGGATCGCAGAGTTGAAAAAAAGCCATAAATGGATTTTCGACATCCTGCTAGTTGAGGAGGCATTCAATCGTTTCCCCCTTCGGACACGGGGGAGGGACCGGGCCGGGGGGAGGGACCGGGTCGGGGGGAGGGACCGGGTCGGGGGGAGGGACCGGGCCGGGTGGAGGGACCGGGTCGGGTGGAGGGACCGGGCCGGGATCTTCGACGCTTCCGGTGGCGAGGATGGCGATCCAGTGGTCGTTCCCGGGCGACACAAGCCGGACCATGCCGCCGCCTTCAACACTGCCTTCCTGGGAGAGACTGCCCGTCGTCGCATTGAGCCATTGCATGCTGAACTGACCCGACTCGTCCCTCAGATCCAGCTCCACAGATCCCCCCTGCGGGAAGTAGACGGCATATTGACTGGACGGTGTAAAGGCCAGGTATGCTTCGGCCGGTTCACGCTCGAGCAACAGCGTGTGTCCGGCATCCGGCTGAGCCGCAAAGATATCGAAATGCGTTTGCAGTAAGCGCGCACTGCGAATATGGGCCTGCGCGATCGCACTCAATCCGATGCCGCCGGGCGGCCGGTGGAAGCGCGCGGAAGCGGCCCCGCCGAAAATGTTCCGCCAGAACCGCTCGATACCTTCCCGGGTGTCGCCGAACCGGCCACCATCGGCGCCGTAGATCTTCACGTTGTTCAGCGGCCGCGAACGGTCGGCGATGTATTCGCGTACCCACATCAGATCGTTCCAGTGTTGGTCACCGATCTGGTGATTGTTCTGCGAGATGTCGGCAAATGCGTACAGCTCGGGATGGTCCAGCGTGCGTTGATGCTGTTCCGCATGCAGGTCCCGCGCGCCCCACATTTCGGTGACGTACGCGATCGTTCCCCGTTCCGCCGCCCGCCGCTGAATGTACGTGGCCCAGTAGGCAGCCCATTCGGCCGTCCCGCTGGTTTCGTTATCGATCGTGTAGATGACATTTGGAAACGCAAACGAAATCTGCAGGAGGCGATCCACCTGCCGTTGTTGATAGGGAAGGATGACCGCGTTGCCGTCAAGCACCGGCACGGAACGGAAAAAAGGATTCTCGTTTTGTCCCGGGTGGCTCAGGTATTCGTTATCGAGCCCGCTTTCCACGAGCGAGTAATTCACATTGTTGGCCGGCCGGTACGGATTCGACAGCCAGGGCTCCTGGGCAAAATCGAACCGGTCCCACAACTCGATCTGGACGATGATGTCCCGCTCAAAGGCCAGATCGAGCAGCCGCTCGAGCCGAGCGTAATACTCGTCGCTGAGCCGGTTGAGGTCGTAGCGGCCGTCCGGAAGACGCTCAAAGGGCCATACATTACCGGCATCGCTGGAGTTCATGGTGTTGCGCACGTAGTTGCCGCCGGCGGAAACCAGGAGGTCGAGGTGAGCCTCCAGCGAATCGAACTGGAAAAGATTTTCTTCCTGCGAACCGCCGACCAGCAAAATAGTCTGTCCGTCGTAGTTCCAGTAGCGTGGCTGAACTGGATCGGGTTGGATGGCCTGTGCATTGGCCAGCGCGCTGCCACCTGTTGCAAGCAAGAGCAGGAACCCGAATCCTGCAGCGTTTACGAATCCCTTCGCAGTGAACATAAAAGAAACTCCTTAGTCAGCATTGCTGCTGATACAAACTCACCTATGGGAAGTGCCGGAAGTTCGGCGCGATATGGCTTGCCATTATAAAGCCATTCGTCCTTATGGCCACGAAAAGCGTCAGAAACTTTCCCTGCGTGAGTATTTATGTGTGTACGAACGATGGTCTATTCAGCCAATTGAACATAATGCAGAGGAACGAATGAATTACCCGCAGCGCGTCACCGATGGTGAATGTGGCAGCGCCGCGGGTATTTCCTCAGTCGCCGCGAAGTGCGGACTCGTATGCCCGCTTTATGCGGTTGCCGAAGCAGCATAACCAGATCACTTCAGGCGTCTCGTTGCTGGTCAGGAATTCGCGAACCGCAGCGATGGCGATGCCTGCCGCCCGGTCGACAGGGAATCGATAAGCGCCGCAGCTTATGGCCGGAAACGCGACCGTGCGGACATCGTTCTCGAACGCGATTTCCAGCGAGCGGCGATAGCAGGATTCGAGCAACGCGTCCTCGCCGTGCTTTCCATCGCGCCAGACCGGCCCGACTGTGTGGATCACGTGGCGCGCCGGCAGGTCGTAGCCGCCGGTGATCTTCGCATCGCCGGTTTCGCAGCCGCCGAGCGTCAGACACTCTTCGAGTAAACCGGGCCCTGCCGCGCGATGGATGGCCTCGTCCACGCCGCCGCCGCCCGCGAGGCTTTTGTTGGCGGC
The DNA here is from genome assembly GCA_013817465.1 of Gammaproteobacteria bacterium. Taxonomy (GTDB): domain Bacteria; phylum Pseudomonadota; class Gammaproteobacteria; order Steroidobacterales; family JACDCP01; genus JACDCP01. The sequence goes on from JACDCP010000106.1 coordinate 2,471, forward strand.
ATTGACGATCGCGTCGACCCGGAGCGTTGTGATGTCCGAGCCGCTCAGGCGCAACCGGCCATTGGAAAATGGGGACATTCCTGATTTATCCCGCCAGTTCAGATCCGGTCTGTCGCAACGAATAAATCAGGAATGTCCCCATTTTCTCCACCATTTTCTCATTCGCTGGATTCTTCGCGGACGGCTTCCAGAAGCGGACGGATCAGCGCCAGGCGTTTCAGTGGATCGCAGAGCTCCAGACAGAGCTGCTTGCGCTCCAGCCCGATGGGCAGGATCTCCGCGAGCCGGTTGCCGACCCAGGACGCATCGTCGAAACGCGTCTCGACGATCTGGTAGTGATGGCCCAGGTCGCCCATGACATCTTCCAGCATGCGCCCGAGCGGGGCATATTCATCGGGGACCGGCACGCGCGGATCGGGCTGGATCCATTTGCATCGGCCGACGTGCAGGCCGTCGTGCTGCGTTTCGACCGATTCGAGCGCGAAACGCTTCTCGCCGAGCGCCATGATGCCGAGCAGGCCGTCGCTGCCCTGATACCAGTCGACGATGCGCGCACCGGTACCGATCTGATGGAGCGACGCCGCATCCGTCTCGCTGCCGCTGCGGATCGCCACGACACCGAACTCGATGCCCTCCCTGAGGCAGCGGCTGATCATGTCCAGGTAGCGCGTTTCGAAGATGCGCAGGGGCAGCGGACCGCCGGGAAACAGAACGGTCCTGAGGGGAAACAGCGGGATGATCTGCTGTGCCATGCAGCCCTGACGCTCCTTGTGCGATAGGTGCCGGAAGACGGTGCCTGGCATCTAGTCCGTTTCAGGGACTAGGTGCCTGGTACCTGATTCCGCCCGGCACCTGAACTCGCGGGCACCCGGTTATTATCAGGCACCTATGTTTTTCCTCCCCAAACCGGCATCAAGGAATGCGCAATGCCGAGATGATTCATGATTCGTGCCACGACGAAGTCGACGAGATCCTCGATGGTCTGCGGGCGATTATAGAATCCCGGGTTGGCGGGCAGGACCGTCCCGCCCGCCCGCGCGATGCGCAGCAGGTTGTCGAGATGCAGCATCGACAGCGGGGTTTCGCGCGGCACAACGATCAACGGCCTGCGTTCCTTGAGCATCACGTCGGCGGCGCGCTCGATGAGGCTGCGGCTCGCGCCGCAGGCAATTGCCGACACCGTGGCCATCGAGCACGGACAGACGACCATGGCGCGCGGCGCGCCTGAGCCGCTCGCGATCGGCGCCGTCCATTCCTCGCGGCCGAATACGCGCAACTGCCCCGCGCGTGCAGCATATCTATCGTTGAAGAATCGCTCGATTTCTGCGCTGCGGCCGGGCAGTTCGAGACCCGTTTCCGTGCCGATGACGACCTGCGCCGGCTTGGACACCAGCAGGTAGACCTTCGAGCCTCCGCCAAGCAGCAGCTCGAGCAGGCGCAATCCGTATTGCGCGCCCGAAGCGCCGGTCATGGCGAGGCAGATCGCCGACTCAGCGTACATCTGGCTGCGCAGCGGCACCGAGCGCATCGAGCAAGCGCCCGTGCAATCCTTCGAAGCCGCCGTTGCTCATGATGAGGACATGATCTCCCGCAACGACAGAGCTGACAAGGCGCGACAGAAGCTCCGTCACGCTGCCGCAGATAGTCACGCGCGTGCCGAGTGGAGCGAGCGAGCCCTCGATGTCCCACTCCGTGCCCGGCGGCCGGAATACCCATGAGCGATCGGCGTCCTCGAGCGCGCCGGCGAATTCATGAGCATGGACGCCCATCTTCATGGTGTTCGAGCGCGGCTCGACGACTGCGACGATGCGTGACGCGCCGACCCGTTCGCGTAGCGCTTCGAGCGTGCGGCGGATAGCAGTCGGGTGATGCGCAAAGTCATCGTATACGGTGACGCCGCCGGTCTTGCCGCGCACTTCGAGACGTCGCCTGATGCCGCGAAAGCTGCCGAGCGCCTCGAGCGCCACCTCGATGGAGACGCCGGCGTGGCGCGCGGCGAGTACTGCCGCGAGCGCATTCTCGACATTGTGGCGCCCGGCGAGCGACCAGCTAGCGGCGCCGATTTCCCGGCCGCGTTGCGACAGCGCGAGCCGCGTCTCCCCGGGGGCGTTTTTTTCGAGACCGGCGCTCCATTCCGCGTCTGTGTCCCGTGAGCTGGCAAAGCCCTCCACGGGCGTCCAGCAGCCCATCGCCATGAGCCGCGCGAGATTCGCGTCCTCGGCATTGGTAACGATGCGCCCGTGGCCTGGCACCATGCGCAGGAGCTGGTGGAATTGCCAGAGGATGGCGTCGAGGTCCGGATAGATGTCAGCGTGGTCGAACTCGAGATTGGTCAGCGCCAGGGTGCGTGGCCGGTAATGCACAAACTTGGCTCGCTTGTCGAAGAATGCCGTGTCATATTCGTCGGCCTCGATGACGAAGAACGGCGAGCTGCCGAACCTGGCCGAGATGCCGAAGTTGCCCGGCATGCCGCCGATGAGAAAGCCCGGGTCGAGGCCCGCGTGCTCGAGAATCCACGCCAGAATGCTGCTCGTCGTGGTCTTGCCGTGCGTGCCCGCGACTGCCAGGACCCAGCGCTCCGCGAGCACGTTGCCCGCCAGCCACTCCGGGCCGGAGGTATAGGGCACGCCGCTGTCGAGGAGCGCTTCGACGACGGGATTGCCGCGACTCAGGACGTTGCCGACCAGCACGCAATCCGGCGCCGGCTCGAGCTGTCCCGGATCGTAACCTTCGTGAATATCTATGCCGATGGAGGCGAGCTGCTCGCTCATCGGCGGATAGACATTGCGATCCGCACCCGTCACGCGATGGCCCGCGGCGCGCGCAAGCGCCGCGATGCCGCCCATGAACGTGCCGCAGATGCCGAGGATATGCAGGTGCATCAGGTTGGCAGGGGAAAAACCAGCGCGAACAGTGCAATGTTTATCGCAAAATAGCACATGGCCACGAGGATGCCGCCGAGATACGGAATTTCGAGCGCATGATGCAGGATGTGTCCGATCACTGCGAGCGACCACAGCAGCAGCGCGAACAGGCCGAGCGCGGGAAGTAATCCAGCGCTCTGTTCTGCCCCGGTCGCCTGACGCCACAGGTGCAGCGGCAAAGCGAGCACGCTCAGGAAAGTTCCCGTCCCGAGCAGTGCCGTGAAGGTTTGCAGCCAGCGACGCGGCTGGCGGTAGATCGCCAGCACGATCCAGAAAAATGTGCCGAACAGCAGCAGGTCCAGCGCGACCTGGAGGGCAATTTTCGCAATCGCCTGCTGATAAATCGATGCCGACGCAATGCCAATTGCCAGGTACGCGACGAGCACGAGGCGGAACAGGAACGTCGAGGCCGGTAAATCCTGCGGCCCGCGGCGATGCATCGCGATTTCGATCATGGCCTGAACAAGCGGTATCATGTCGCGCTTCCATGAGCATGCATAAATTTCAGCCGGTGAATCATACGCGCAAACTCGCAGGGCCGAATTCATGCGGCCGAAACCGGTGGGTTGAAACCCGCCCTGCAAAAGTCCGGGCACGTCCGTGAGCGGGTTTCAGTACATCGATAATTCCTGGCAGCTCGAGGCGTTCGTTGCCGGGCTGGCCGGGCAGAAGCGCATCGCCATCGATACGGAATTTGTGCGCGAGCGAACGTATTATCCGATTCTCTGCCTCATCCAGGTCGCCGGTCACTTCGACCCTGGCGACGGAGCCGTCATCGCGCTGATCGACCCGATGGCCATCGATGATCTCACGTCACTCGGAAGGCTTCTCGGCGACACGCGCATTACCAAGGTGCTGCATGCCGGCCGGCAGGATATCGAAGTCCTGCTGGCGCGCACGGGGTCGATGCCGAAGCCCGTGTTCGATACGCAGATCGGCGCGGCTCTCCTCGGGCACGGCTCGCAGGTTTCTTATGCAGCGCTGGTCGAGACGCTGCTCGGCGTGCGTCTTAACAAAGCGCACACGCGCACTGACTGGGCGAGGCGGCCGCTCCGGTCAGAGCAGTTGACCTATGCCGCCGCCGACGTGCGCTATCTGTTCGAGCTCGAGGCGCGCCTCGCGGAGGAGCTCAACCTGCGCGGCCGCGCCGGCTGGGCCGCAGCGGAGCTCGACGGGCTGGCCGACGAAAAGCTCTATCGTTCCGCGCCGGGCGAGGCCTGGCGCCGGCTTAAGGGTCTGCCTGGCCTGGAGGCTCCGGCCCACGCCGTGGCGCGCAGTCTCGCGGCCTGGCGCGAGCGACAGGCGATGAGCGATGATCGCCCACGGCAATGGATATTGCGCGACGCCGCCCTTCTCCAGCTCGCGCGCTCGGCGCCACGTGCCGAGGCGGAGCTCGCCGGTATCGCCGACCTGTCCGGCGGTTTCGCGCGCCGCCATGGTGCAGAGCTCGTTGGGCTCATCTCCGATGCGCGGGAAGACCCGGCAGGGGAAGCCGAATCCTGGCCTCGGCCGCGGCTCGACGCGGGTCAAAAAGCACTGCTTTCCCGACTCGCCGGCGAAGTCCGCGCCTGCGCAGAGCAACATCTGCTCAGCCCCGAGTTGCTGGCCACGCGCAGCGACCTCGAGCGCCTCGTGCGCGGCGACAACGACCCGGCAGTGCTGCAGGGTTGGCGGCTCGAGCTGATCGGCGAACGGCTACGCGAAATCGTTAACGGGAATGGAAACCCGGGAAAGCTCTGATTAAGGAACCTCTGATCGATTCAGAGGGCGGAATCCAGTGCTTTCAAAAACACCGGCTTCCGCCGGTGCGACGCCTTATTCAGACCTTTCCTCAGGCTGACCCCGATTTCCGAAGGTGCTCGAGCGCGCTGATCAGCCGCTCGAAGACTTCATCGATGTCGCCTTCGGCGTCCACGATCTGCAGCAGGTCGCGCCGAGCATAAAAACCGATCAGTGGACGAGTGCGGGATTCGTACACTTCGAGCCGATTGCGGATCGTCGCCTCATTATCATCCGTGCGCTGCTCGAGGCGCCCGCCGCAATGGTCGCAGACATCCGTCTGCTGCGGCGGTGAAAAGTACACATTATAAACGCGGCCACATTGCGGGCAGCTGCGCCGGCCCGTAAGCCGCTGCATCAGAATCTCGAAATCGACGTCCATCAGCACGGCACAATCGAGTGGCTGGCCGATCGTTTCGAGCAGCCCTTCGAGCGCGCCGGCCTGCGTCTCATTGCGCGGGAATCCGTCGAGCACGAATCCGGCGGGGTCTTGCCGGTCGAGGCGCTCGCGGATCATGCCGAGCACGATCTCATCGGCGACGAGCTCGCCGGCATCCATCGCCATGCTGGCCTTCTTACCGAGGACGCTGCCCTCGGACACGGCCTCGCGCAGCAGATCGCCGGTCGAGATCTGCGGCATGCCATAACGCGCGACGAGCTTCTGCGCCTGCGTGCCCTTTCCCGAGCCCGGCGCGCCGAGCAACACCACTCTCATGTCGAAGCCTCCCAGTCAGGATGTTGAATACTAACGGGATGCCACGAACCGCGCACCGTTTGAATCAGCTCACGCAAAAACTACTCGGCGCAGCCGGCCAATGCCGGTAACTCTGCCACCACGTAATCGGTCAGATCGAACGACCGGGATGCCGCAAGTCGCGCACCTGCCGCATCCACTCACGTAGCCCGCTCATCTGCGCGACTGGCCATCACGCGGGGCTGAACTGTATATTCGCCCTTTCATTCGTAAGAAGAGCAGCCTATTCATCATGGCCAGAATGAATGCCTTTTATGCACAGTCCGGCGGCGTCACGGCTGTCATCAACGCTTCCGCCTGCGCGGTCATCGAGACCGCGCGAAAGCACAAGGACAAGATCGGCAAAGTCTATGCCGGCCGCAACGGCATCCTCGGCGCATTGACCGAGGACCTCATCGATACCAGCAAGGAGACCGCGGCGGCCATCGCCGCGCTCCGGCATACGCCCGGCGGCGCCTTCGGCTCCGCCCGATACAAGCTCAAGGGACTCGACGACAATAAGGCGCAATACGAGCGTCTCATCGAGGTCTTCAGAGCCCACGACATCGGCTACTTCTTCTATAACGGCGGCGGCGATTCCATGGACACGGCGCACAAGGTTTCGCAGCTGGGCCGGAGGCTCGGTTATCCGATCGCCTGTGTCGGCGTGCCGAAGACCGTCGACAACGACCTCGCTGTCACCGACAACTGTCCGGGCTTCGGCTCGGTCGCCAAGTACGTCGCGGTGTCCACGCTCGAAGCCGCCCTCGACGTCGAGTCCATGGCAAAAACCTCGACGCGGGTATTCGTGCTCGAGGTCATGGGCCGCCATGCAGGTTGGATAGCGGCGGCTGGCGGGCTGGCCGGTGAAAAGAAATTTGATCCTCCGCACGCGATCATCTTCCCGGAGGTCGCCTTCGACGAGGCGAAATTCCTCGCGCGCGTGAAGGAAGCCGTGGAAGGCTGTGGCTATTGTGTCGTCGTCGTTTCCGAAGGCGCACGCGACAAGCACGGCAAATTTCTTTCGGACGCCGGCTCCCGCGACGCCTTCGGTCACGTCCAGCTCGGCGGCGTGGCGCCCGTGGTCGCAAATCTCACGAAGGCCAGGCTCGGCTACAAGTATCATTGGGCGGTCGCCGATTACCTGCAGCGCTCGGCGCGTCACATCGCCTCGAAGGTCGACGTGGAGCAGGCTTACGCGGTAGGCAAGGCGGCCGTGGAGTTCGCGCTCAAGGGCCACAACGCCATCATGCCGGTCATCGTGCGTCAATCGGACCGGCCTTACCGCTGGGGAATCGGCATGACCGAGCTCAAGCACGTCGCGAACCGCGAAAAGATGATGCCCAGGCGCTATATCTCCCGGGACGGCTTCGGCATCACGGCCGAGTGCCGTCGTTATCTCGAGCCTTTGATCCGAGGCGAGGACTATCCCCCCTATCAGAAAGGCCTTCCGGCTTATGTGCGGCTCAAGAACACGGCAGTGGACAAAAAGCTGAGCGCAGAATTCGTGCTATGATGCCGCGTTTTTTTGGGGCGACCAATAATGTCAATTGATTCAGGTATCTGGCTGGCTCTCGCGGCAGCCGTTCTGGCCCTCGTCTACGGTGCCGTTTCGGTGCGCTGGATTCTCAGCCGGCCGGCTGGCAGCGAGCGCATGCAGAGCATCGCAGGCGCCATTCAGGAAGGGGCGCGGGCCTATCTGAACCGCCAGTACCTTACCATTGGAATGGTTGGCGTAGTGCTGTTCCTGT
>JACDCP010000107.1:0-6079 GCA_013817465.1 Gammaproteobacteria bacterium
TCCTCCTGGCGCGCAGTCGCATAGATAATGGCATCAGCGAAGGCAAGCCGGTACACCAAGGCCAGGTCCGCAGCATGCAACGCCACCGAAGTGGTCTGCGGCTCGACCTGCCCGGCCTCGGTCAATGCAACGATCTCGAGGGCGAGGGTTTCATCGCGCTCGCGGCAAATCCATTTGTACAGCTCGTATTGAAGAGAGGTCGACACTATGAGCTGTTCCGGGTTGGCGAGATAATGCCGGAACCTGTTCGCCAAGGGTCCATCGACCAGCCATTCGATCCAGCCGCAGGTATCGACCAGGCAAGTCACACGCGATCGCGCCGATCCCGGTAGCCGTCGGTCTTATGACCCTTCAGCACGCCACGCACATCCTGCAATGACCGCTGCGGAACGAGGGTGATGAGATCGCCCTTCGTCAGGACGGTGAACTTCTGGCCCGCCTCGAGGCGGAGCGCCTCACGCACCGCCTTGGGGATCACCACCTGATACTTGCCGGAAAGTTTCGTCGTCGTCATTTTACGGTTATCCGATCGATTGGAAATGCGTAAAGGATTTTAGCCGGAATGACGATGCTTCTCAATGCGCGGCATGGCGCTACATCTGGGCGAAAGCGGAAAAAGCGTTCCCGCGGGAACGCGGGAATTCGCCCTCGCCCTCCCCCCGGCGGGGAGAGGGAAGAAGAAGGCTCGAACGGTCAGAGCGCGGTGCGTTCCCAGCCGACGTCGGTCAGCTCGAGCTCGTAGGCGGGCCAGTAGTGTTTGTCGAGCTTGAGGGTGATGACTTCGACGACGCCGTTCCAGGTAATGGTTTTCAGGCGCACCGATTCCCGGTTCTGCTTGTCTTCCACGGCTTCGATGAAGCTGTCGAGATCCATTGTGGGCTGGCCATCCACTGCCACGATACGCCGGCCCGCGTACAATCCGTAACGCGTTGCCGGCGAGCCGAAGCCGAAATACGCCACGTACACGCCTTCCGGCGGGATGCCGCGCTGCGCGGCCATCGCGCGGTGCGGCGTCTGCAGCAACGCCCCTGCCCACATGACCGCGCGATCGACACCGTGGCCGTCCAGCGCGACGGTGTCGAGCGCGATCTTCTGCTCGGCGCGATTGCGCCAGAGCACCAGCTCGACTGCCGGCTTCTGTGCCGCACGCTCGACTTCGCGGAAACTCGACACCGGCTCGCCGTCCACAGCGAGCAGCAGGTCGCCAGGCATCAGCTCGCGGCTCGCCGGCGTATCCGCGACCAGGCGCGTGACCTGAAGGACCTGGCGCCGGTCGGGATTGTGCTTCTCGAGCCGGCGCACCCATTCGTCGTCGAGGCCAAGATTGCGCGCACTGGCGAGCGGCAGCAGCGCGAATTCCGCTTCAAGCGAACGCAGCGGCTCATCCGCGCGCACGGTGTGCAGCATTTCCATGACGATTTCGGCCGGCACGCCGGCGTTCACCTGACCGAGCTCGGTGCCGCCCTGAAAGGCGAAGCTCGACCACAAAGACAGCACACGGCCTTTCTCGTCGGCAAGCACGCCGTCGAGCACCTCGGGGGCGTTGACGACGGAGATCGTCTCGAGATTGCTCTCGCGGAAACGCAAGGTGCTCGAGAGCGGGAAGATCGCGGGGTCGATGGAGCTGACTTCGGTCGCCTGCGCGAACATCTTGTGATCGCCGCGCAGTCCGACCACCCAGACTTCCTTCCCGGGTTGCACCTCCGAGTCATTGAAGCGCGCGGGACGCACCGGCGTGTCGCCGATCAGGCGCGGGTCGTAGGCCAGGACCGCGAGGTTGTGCAGCGGGTGGATATATTCGACACGGCCCGGAATTTCCAGGGAGCCGGCAAAAGTCAGGCGCACGTCGCCCATCGCGACCGGCACGGTGTTGCGATCGACGACAACGAGCCCGCGCTCCGCGTCGACGACAAGACCGGTACCGTAGTAGTGGCGATCGGAGACGCCTGAGACGACATAGGGCATATCGAAGTTGACGTACACCATGGAAGGCGCCAGCGCCTTGATGCGCGGATCGCCGTTCGCCGTGAAGCTCGTCGTGCCCGGCTCCTCGGGCTGCGGCTTGCCGGCCGTCGCAAGCGGCAGGCAAGGCCAGTAGCCGAGCGCATCGTTGCGTTTGCAGCGCGCTGCCGGATACCAGCGCCGGTCCATGCGTATGACGCGCAGGGTCGAGGTTTGCGGGTCATCGAAACTGAAGAAGCGCACTGCCGCTTCCTCGCCGTCGGCCAGCCCGGTCAGCGCCGTGGTGAAATCATCGAGATTGTCCATCGGCTCGCCGTTCAGCTCTTTGATGACGGATCCGCGCGGAATCGCGGCGGTCGAGAACACATAGCCGGGGTTGGCGACATACACGCCCTCGACGGGCGTATTGAAATGCCGCGCCTGCTGGTATGAAAGCGTATGCACGACCGCGTCGCCGAACTCGAGGTATTCATCCGGCGTGATGGCGTGCAGATCCTGCACGCTCGCCGTCACTTCGAGCGGCGATCCGCCGCGCTCGATATCGAGCGTGACGGTCTCGCCGACGTTGCTGTCGAGCAGTTTCGAGAGCGCGATGAATTCGGTCAGGCGCTCGCTATTCGCGCGTATCAGGATGTCGCCCGGGGCGAGCCGTCCTGCCACTGTCGAACCGGGCACGACCTGCTGCACGATGAGCATACCCGTCTCGTCGGGAAACGCAGCGCGCGTTGCCTGTTCGGTTTCCTCGCTCAAGCCCAGGCGCCGCAGCTCGTCGTAAGGCGCCTGCACAAACACTGTCTGCATGGTGCCGCGCGTCACCGGCTCGCCCTGCTGGATGAGCCTGAGCGCGCGTTCGACGCGATCGAGCGGCAGGAAAAAGCTCGAGGCCGCCTCGCCGGCCGCGCCGGCATTGAGCGCGACAACGCTGCCGTCGATGGCGATGACCGGCGAGCCCGACGAGCCGCCGGAGGTGCTCGAGGCAGCCTGATAATAGAACGTGTTGAAGTCGTTATAGCGGCCGACACCGTAATCCGGCGCGCGCCGGTCGAGGCGCGCAATGGTGCCTGCGAGTATCGAAAGCTGCTCGCCGGCGTCGTTGCCGATCACGCGGATCTCGCGTCCGATCCGCGCGCCTTCCGGCTCGAGCTTGAGCTCGGTGGGCTCGATGAACTTGAGATCGTCGGGGTCGTAGCGGAAGAAGCCGAAGTCGTGAATGGGATCGCGATAAACCGGCAGCAGCTCGACTTCTTCGTTGTTGAGGAAGATCGCCTCGGCAACCACCGGACCGGGCGTCACGACATGCCGGTTGGTAAGAATGAGGCCGCGCTCGGCGTCAACAACGAAACCCGTTGCCTGCGCCGACTGGTTCCATTCTGTATCGAACGCGCGCGTGCCGTCGACGCGTATCGACACCACACCCGAGGACACCCGCTCGAGTGTGTCGCTCCATTCGGGGCTGGCGGCCTCGGGCACCGGCAGTATCCGCGGAGCGGCCTCGGGCTGCTGCGGCACCGGCTGCGGTTGCATCGGCGGGCCCGGCTGCGCCGGCTGCGGCTGCACAGGTTGCGGCTGCTGCGCCGACGTCAGGGTCGGCGCAATTGAGAGCAGCAACGCGCCGAGGAAAATGGGGACATTCCTGATTTTCGTGGATGTAATCACTCGTCTCCTTCTGGCGCGAGAAAAATGGGGACATTCCTGATTTTCATGGATGTCATCACCAGTCTCCTTCTGCCGCGAGAAAATCAGGAATGTCCCCATTTTTTTAGAAACGATAGCCGAAGCTCTCCTGGAATCGTTGCCGGAATGCCTCCGGGGTGAAGCTGTGATTCTGCGTGCCCGGCGACGCGATCTTGATTGCGCCCATCAGCGAAGCAATGCGGGCCGTTGTCTCCCAGTCCATGCCGTGCATCAGGCCGTACAGCAAACCGGCGCGATACGCATCGCCGCAACCGGTCGGGTCTTCGATGCACTCCGGCTTCGCCGCGGGAATCTCGAGCCGGCGGCCGTCCATGAATACTATCGAACCTTCACCGCCTCGCGTGATGACGAGCGCCTGCACGCGCTGCGATATCTCGCCGGGCGCAAGCCCCGTCCGCTCCTGCAGCAGCTCAGCCTCGTAGTCATTGACCGTCACCCAGCTCGCCTTGTCGATGAAGTCCTCGAGCTCCGGGCCGTCGAACATCGGCAGCCCCTGTCCCGGATCAAACAGGAACGGCACGCCGAGGTCCGCGAACTGCGTCGCATGCTCGAGCATGCCCTGGCGCCCGTCCGGCGAAACGATGCCGATCGTGAAGCCCCCGTCTGCCGGCACGCGATTCAGGTGCGACCCGTTCATCGCGCCGGGATGAAACGCCGTGATCTGGTTGTCCTTGAGGTCCGTGGTGATGTAGGCCTGCGCCGTGAACGCATCCTCGAGGCGGCGAATGTAGCGGTCGCTCACCGCGTGCTCGCGGATCCAGGCCGCGTACGGGCCGAAGTCATGGCCCACCGTACCCATTGGGGCACCCTCGCCGCCGAGAAGTTTCAGGTTATAGGCGATGTTGCCCGCGCAGCCGCCGAACTCGCGTCGCAGCTCCGGCACCAGGAAGGCGACATTGAGCATATGGATCTTGTCCGGCAGGATGTGATCCTTGAACTCGCCCGGAAACACCATGATGGTGTCGTAGGCGATGGAGCCGCAAATCAACGCGGACATCAACTACGGTAGACGAGGTCGAGGTTGCGTGCGGCGCGGACATCGTCGAGGCGGCGCACCGGCGTGGTGTGCGGAGCGCCCCGCACCGACTGGGGATCTTCCTTCGCGCGCTCGCGAATGCGCTCCATGGCGGCGACGAAGCCGTCGAGATCCTCCTTCGCCTCGGTCTCGGTCGGCTCGATCAGGAAACATTCCGGCACGAGCAGCGGAAAGTAGGTCGTCGGCGCGTGATAGCCCTCGTCGAGCAACGCCTTGGCGAAGTCCATGGCATTGACGCCCAGCTCGCGAGCCTCACGCTTGAGCGTAATGATGAACTCGTGGCTCGCGCGCCGCTCCGGAAAGGCCGCTCGGAAGCCGGCCTTCCTGAGCTTCGCAAGCACATAGTTCGCGTTCAGCGTCGCGTACTCGGCTACGCGCTGCATGCCGTCGTGGCCGAGCATGCGCATGTACACATAGGCCCGCAGCAACACGCCGGCATTGCCCATGAAAGCCGACAGGCGGCCGATCGACTGCGGTAGGTCCTTCTCGGTGAGCCACCGGTAGCTGTCGTCAGACCTGGCTACCACCGGCACCGGCATGAAAGGCAGCAGGCGCTCGCCGACGCCGACCGCACCGGATCCCGGCCCGCCGCCGCCGTGTGGCGTCGAGAACGTCTTGTGCAGATTCATGTGAATGACATCGAAGCCCATGTCCCCGGGCCGCACCTTGCCGAGGATGGCATTCAGGTTCGCACCATCGTAATAGAGCAGACCGCCGGCTTCGTGCACGATGCGCGAGATTTCGCGGATGCGCCGCTCGAAAACGCCGAGTGTCGACGGATTGGTCAGCATGATGCCTGCCGTCTTCGGTCCGACTGCCTTGCGCAACGCGTCCAGATCGACGTCGCCCGCCCGGTCGGTCGGCACTTCGACGGCCTTGCAGCCGCACATGGTGGCGGTCGCCGGGTTGGTGCCGTGCGCAGCGTCCGGCACGAGGATCTCATTGCGGTTGTTATCACCGCGCGCCGCATGGTAGGCACGAATCATGGCGACACCGGCAAACTCGCCCTGCGCGCCGGCCATCGGGGTCAGCGAAACGCCTTTCATGCCGGTCACGGCCTTGAGCATCTCCTGCAACTCATACATGCAGGCGAGAAAACCCTGTCCGTGCGATACCGGCCCGAGCGGATGCCGCGCGAGAAACTCGGGGAGCATCGCGAGCTCGTTGCAGGCGCGCGGGTTGTACTTCATGGTGCAGGAGCCGAGCGGATAGAAATGCGTATCGATCGAATAGTTGAGCTGCGAAAGCCGCGTGTAATGGCGCACGACCTGCAGCTCCGAGACTTCCGGCAGCGCTGGCGGCTCGCGGCGGCGAAACTTGTCCGGTATCGACGGCTGCGGCTCGGCGAGCGGCGCCTGCGCGAACGCGCGCCGGCCGGGCCGCGAG
>JACDCP010000107.1:6089-9582 GCA_013817465.1 Gammaproteobacteria bacterium
GTTCTTGCATGTCAGTCCAGGGCTTGCATAGCCGCATCGTAATCCGGCTCGTTACCGATCTCGGGCACCAGCTCCGAATGCAGCACCATGTTGTTCTCGTCTGCCACCAGCAGGGCGCGCGCCGTCAACCCGGCCATCGGGCCGTCCTTGATGCCGACGCCGTAGTTCTGAGCGAACTCCTCCGAACGCATGGTCGAAAGCACGTGCACGTGCTCCAGCTTCTCTTCCTTGCAGAAGCGCGATTGCGCGAATGGCAGATCCGCCGACACCATAAGCATGACTGTGTCTTCGTGCTCGCTCGCGTAATCGTTGAACTTCTTCGTCGACAGCGCACAGACGGGGGTGTCGATGCTCGGAAAAACGCTGATCAGCTTCTTCTTGCCGGTCCACTCGGCGAGCGTCACGTCGCGCAGACTGGAATCCGTGAGCTGGAAGTCCGGCAGCCGGCTGCCCACCGAAGGCAGGTCGCCTGTGGTCTGGACGGCATTGCCTTTAAGGGTGATGGTCGCCATGGAAGTTTTCTCCTTTTCGTGTTGGCCGGTTGCTCCCGGCCGGTACATGGCCGAATGAACTCGGCCTTGCAAATCAGGCTACGCGCGCCTCGTCGAGAATTTCGCCGAGGGCGTCCGCATAGGCTTCGATGTCGCGCTCGCTCTTCGTCTCCGTCGCGCAGATGAGCAGGCTCTGGCCGAGCTCGGGGTAATCCGCACCCGGCTCGTAACCGCCGATAATGTCCCGCCGCGCGAGGGCTTCGAGAATGCCGGCGACCGGCCGGTCGAAGTCGAGCACGATCTCGTGGAAATGCGGCCGCGAGAAACGGCGCGCGACGCCGTCGAGCTTCGTCAGCCTGTCGGCGAGCAAGGTCGTATTTGCCTGCGCCGCCGCCGCGACGCGCGCGAGGCCCGCGGCGCCGAGCAACGACATGTAAATCGTCGCGGCCGTCACCAGCAAGCCCTGGTTGGTGCAGATGTTGGATGTCGCGCGTGAGCGGCGAATGTGCTGTTCCCGCGCCTGCAGCGTCAGCGTGAAACCCGGCGCGCCATCGAGATCGACGGTGCGCCCGACGATGCGGCCTGGCATCTGGCGCACGAATTCCTGCTTCGAGGTCATGAAGCCGAAATAAGGCCCGCCCGAAGAGAGTGGCACGCCGAGCGGCTGGCCTTCGCCACAGACGATGTCGGCGCCGGCACTGCCCCAGTCCCCGGGTGGCTTCAGCAGCGCGAGCGAAGTCGGATTCACGACGGCGATGACCAGCGCACCCTGAGCATGCGCCCGGTCGGTCAGGTCGTCGACCTCCTCGAGCACGCCGAAGTAATTCGGCTGTTGCACGATCAGCGCAGTGACATCCGTGCCGGCATGCTTGTCGAGCACGGCGGGGTCCGTGTGCCCGCCGCGGCGATCAAAGGCCAGCGATTCGAACCGGATCTCCTGCCCGCCGGCGATCGCGGTGGCCACGCGCCGGTAGCGCGGATCGACGGTGCCGGCGACCAGCACGCGCCCGGATTTCGAGCTGCGGTTTGCGCGCACTGCCATCAGGCTCGCCTCGGCCATCGCCGAAGCGCCGTCGTAGAGCGAGGCATTGGAAACGTCCATGCCCGTCAGGTTCGCCATCATGGTCTGGTATTCGTAGATGAGCTGTAACGTGCCCTGGCTCGCCTCGGCCTGATAGGGCGTGTAGGCGCTGTAGAACTCGCCGCGCGTCGCGATCTGCCATACCGCCGCCGGGATGTGATGCTCGTAGGCGCCGGCGCCGATGAAGTTCAGGGGCATGCCGTCGCGCGCGGCGCGCGCGTGCATGATGCGCGCGATCTCCATCTCGCTCAGCGCTTCCGGCACGCCGGGCAACTCGTGAATGCGCAAGGCCTCCGGGATTTCATCGAACAGCGCCTCGATGCTGTCGACGCCGATCTCCGCGAGCATTTCGGCGGTTTCCGATTCAGTGTGGGGAATGAAAGGCATCGCGCTCGCTCAGTCGGCTTCCTGATCCAGAAGCTCTTGATAGGCGTCGGCATCCATGAGCTCTTCGATCTCGTCAGGATCGTCCGGCGTGATCGCCATGATCCAGCCGTCACCGTAGGGATCCTGGTTGATCATCTCGGGAGTTTCGGCCAGCGCCTCGTTGACCTCGACCACCTCGCCGGTGACCGGTGAGTAAATGTCGGACGCGGCCTTGACCGATTCAACGACGGCGCAGGCGTCGCCTGCCGACAGCACGGCGCCCGCCTCCGGCGTTTCCACGAAGACGAGATCGCCGAGCGCGCTTTGCGCATGATCGGTTATGCCCACCCGAACGGTGCCGTCCTCCAGCAACTGCAACCATTCATGATCGCGTGTGTATTTCAGGTCTGCGGGAACGTTACTCATGTCCGGTCTCCAGATTGATACTCCCGTTCGATTCCAGCACAAGCTTCGCCGTTGCGCACGAAAGGCGGCTTGACGACGCGTGCCTCGAGCCAGCGGTCTCGTATCTTCACTTCGCATCGGCCGCCGATTTCGCGTGACACGCGCGCAAGGGCGATCGAGCGTTTGAGCGTTGGTGAGAATGTGCCGCTCGTGACCTCCCCCGCGCCGGCGCCGTCGGCGCGCACGCGCTGGTGTCCCCGGACCACGCCGCGGTCCTCGAGCACGAGCCCGACGAGCTTGCTCGCAACGCCCTGCGACTTTTCTTCCACGAGTGCAGAGCGACCGACAAAATCGCGTTCCGACGGATCCCAGGCGACAGTCCATGCGAGCCCGGAAACGAGCGGTGAAGTGGTTTCGTCCATGTCCTGGCCGTAAAGGTTCAGACCGGCTTCGAGTCGCAGGGTATCCCGGGCGCCGAGACCGCAGGGAACGAATCCGGCCTCGAGAAGCTGCCGCCAGTATTCGGCTGCGCGGTCGCCGGGCAAAATGATCTCCCAGCCGTCCTCGCCCGTATAGCCGGTGCGCGCGATGAAGAGATCGCCGAGCTCGGCAGCGTGAAACGGCTCGAGCGCGAGCGCCGCGGCGCGCCCCCCGGCATCGAGCAGCTTCGCCGCCTTCGCGCGCGCCTCGGGGCCCTGCAGCGCCAGCATGGCCAGGTCGTCGCGCTCGTTCAGCTCGACCGCAAAGCCTTTCGCCTGTTCTCGCAGCCAGGTGAGGTCTTTCACGCGGGTGGCGGCATTGACGACCATGCGGTAGTTATTCTCGCCACGGAAATAAGTGATGAGATCGTCGATGACGCCGCCTGCGGCGTTCAGCATGCAGCTATAAAGCGCCTTGCCCGGCGTCTCGAGTCGCGCGACGTCATTGGCGAGCAGGCACCGCAGATAATCGCGGGCACCTTCACCCTGCAGGTCGACGACCGTCATGTGCGACACGTCGAACATGCCGGCCGCATTGCGCACGGCATGATGTTCGTCCATCTGCGAGCCGTAATGCACGGGCATATCCCAGCCGCCGAAATCGACGCTGCGAGCGCCGAGGCGCGCGTGCTCCGCGTGAAGTGGCGTTTTCCGACTCATGAGTTCGAGCG
>JACDCP010000108.1 GCA_013817465.1 Gammaproteobacteria bacterium
GGTGGGGACAGCATGGGCGCTGGTCACCCGATGCCGCTCGATCAGCCACACGAGCTGCGCCGGATCCCGCTTGCGGTCCGGCCTCGGCAGGATCAGTCTCGCGCCGGCCAGGAGCGCCGAGAACAGCTCCGCGAGGGAGATGTCGAAGTGCAACGGGGTATGCATCAGCACGACGTCGTCCGGCTCGAGCGGCCATTTCCGATGCACCCACAGGGCGTGATTGCAGATGGCGCGATGTTCGATCAGGACGCCTTTCGGAGTTCCCGTGGAGCCGGAGGTGTACAGCACGTAGGCGAGGTTGTCGGCTCCGACCGCGCTCGCCACGCGCGTCGTTACCGCCGCGTCATGGGGATCGTCCGCGAAGCAGAGTGGCACGGCCGCCGCGGGCAGTAGCGCGGCGAGATGGCGCTGGGTGAGGATCAGCGCCGGCTGCGCGTCTTCCAGCAGGAAGCGCAGGCGCGCCTCGGGCAGCGCCGGATCGAGCGGCACCCAGGCCCCGCCCGCCTTGAGCACGGCGAGCAGACCGGCGACCATCTCGAACGAGCGCTCCAGATACAGACCAACGAGCACCTCGGGGCCGACGCCGCGGTCCTCGCGCACGTGCGCCAGTCGATTGGCGCGCTGCTCGAGCGCGGCATAGGTCAGCTCTTTCTCCTCGAAGACGAGCGCGACGGCGTCCGGGGTGCGCTCGGCCTGGGCTTCGAACAGCTCGTGCAGGCACACATCGGCGGGGAAGTCCCGAGCGGTGTCGTTGAAATCGACCAGCAGCCGGCGCCGCTCGGTTTCGCCCATCATGGGGAGCTCGGAGATCGGCACATCCGGGGCGTCGAGAGCGGCATCGAGCAACCTCCGGAAGTGCTCGATCAGGCAGGCGACGGTGGCCGGCGCGAAGAGGTCGGTACTGTAGCTCAAGCCGCCGTGCAGGCCGTCCTTCGTCTCCTCGAGTTCCAACGCCAGATCCTGCCCGCCCACGATGCCCGAATCGAATGCGAACGGCCCTATCTGCAGCCCATCGACCTGCGTCACGGGCGCTTTCGGTATATTGCGCAGTTGAAACAGCGCCTGCGCCAGCGGCATTCGATTGATGTGCCGCTGCGGGTGCAGGGCTTCCACGACCTCGGCGAACGGCACGTCCTGATGCGCTTGTGCCGTCAGCGCCGTCTGCCGCGTGCGATGCAGCAGGACGCGAAATGACGGGTCGCCGGACAGATCGGCGCGCAGGACGAGCAGGTTGATGAAGCAGCCGATCAGCGGCTCCGCGTCGGGATGCGTGCGCCCGGCCGCCGGCACGCTGACGCCGAAGTCCGTCTGCCCGGTATGCCGAAAAAGCCATGCCTGGACGGCGGTCAGCAGGACGGTAAACAGCGTCGTCTGCTCATCGCGCGCCAGCTGCGTCGCCCGTATCAGCGAAGAAACCGGCAGCGCCACCGCGTGACGCGCGCCTTTGATGAGCGGTGCATCGGGCCGCCGAAAGTCCGTCGTGAGCTCCAGTGCCGGGAGATCGGCGAGCTGCCGCCGCCACCAGGCGAGCTGCCCGTCGAATGCGCCGTCGCGGGCCTGCTCGTGCTGCCAGCGGGCGAACTCCGCGTACTGGATCGGTAGCGGCGGCAAGTTCGCCGGCTCGTCCCGGCGGTGCGCCCGATACAGGGTGGCGAGCTCGCCGCACAGAATCTCCGCCGACCAGCCGTCGAAGGCAATATGGTGAAAAACCAACAGCAATACATGAACGTTGTCGGCGCGTTGCTGCAGCACGGCTCGTACTATCGGCCCCGAGCGCAGATCGAACGGGCGGTGCGCCTCGGCCACCAGGCGGCTTTGCGTTTCCGCATCGGTGTGCTCGCGCAAGTCGTCGAAGTCGAACGGCACCCTGCCGGGCGGCAGGAGGTGTTGAAGCACGCCCCCGGCATCCTGGCGATACACGGTGCGCAGCACCGTGTGCCGCTGGACGATATCGTCGAGGCAGCGACGGAGCGTCGCGCGGTCCAGCGGGCCGACCAGCCGCAGCGCCAGGGGACGGTGGGCGATCGGACTGCCAGGATCGAGCTGCTGCAGAATCCAGAGCCGTTCCTGCGCCGGCGAGAGCGGCGACGGCACCACCTCCACGTCCGGGCAGGCGGGCTGGCGGCCCGATATTTCGGCCAGGCGGTCTCTCAACCGCTCCTCGGCACGCGCCCGCCGCAAGTTGGCTTGATTCAACGGCATAGTCCGTAGGTGCTGCGCCCGCGGTTTCTTATCGGGCGAGTTCGCGATCGGCAAGGCTTGGCGCGAAACGAAATTGATCTGTTGATCGAATGCTACCGTGTACGGCCGGAATCGACGCGGCTATTTAACAGAATATCCCGCAGGAGGAGCCGCCGGCGCCGCTCCGCACTCTTAAGGATCCGCGTCCAGGAGCCTGGCTTCCAGTATCAGGGCCTGCGCGACGATGGTCGGGGCGTCGAAGAAGTCGAGCAGCGTGAGCTTGACGCGCAGGCGGCTGCGCAGGCGCGCGACGATGCGGGTTGCCAGCAACGAGTCGCCGCCGAGGTGCAGAAAATCATCGTGGATGCTGATGCCGTCCCGGCGCAGCACCTCCCCCCAGGTTTCTGCCAAAACCTTTTCAGCGAGTGTCCGGGGCGGCGTGAACGGTTTTTCGACCTCCGGCGGGCCGGACTCTTCGGTCGAGCCGCCCAACCGCAGGTGCATCCCGATGCGCTGCAGCTTGCCCGTCGTCCCTTTCGGTATTTCATCGAGAAACACGATGCGCGCCGGTACCTTGTGATCGGCCAGGCGCCCGGCGACCCAGGCGCGGAGCTCGCGCTCGGACGCATATCCGCCCGCCGCGAGCACGACCGCCGCGGCAATGTCCTCGCCGAGTCGTTCGTCGGGCACGGCGAAGGCCAGGGCCTCCGCTACCGCCGGATGAGCGAGCAGCGCTTCGTCGATTTCGCGCGGCGCGATGGTCTCGCCGCCCCGGTTGATCATTTCTTTGAGCCGCCCCGTCAGGAACAGAAAGCCCTCGGCATCGCGGTAGCCCTCATCGCCGGTGCGAAACCAGCCGTCGGTGAATGCCTTCGCGCTGGCGTCCGGATCGCCGGCATAGCCCGCCGTCACGCTCGGGCCGCGGATGACGACTTCTCCGGTCTGGCCCGCGCCGAGCAGTTGCCCGGAAGGGGACATCACAGCCACTTCCGGTCCCGCCGGCAGCCCGACGGAACCCGGTTTGCGCGACTGCGGCGGCAACGGGTTGCTGGTCATCTGATGAGCAGCTTCCGTCATGCCGTACGCCTCGATGACCGGTGTGCCGAACACGGATTCCAGGGCCGTCATCGTCAGCGGCGGCAGCGATGCGGAAGAGGAACGAATGAAACGCAGCGAGGCGCGGGCGATGACGTCGCGATGCTCCGCGGCGCGCGACAGAATCGCCTGATGCATGGTCGGTACCGCGGTGTACCAGGTCGGCCGGCAGGCATTCATCCACTCGAAGAAGCGCGGCGCGTCGAATCCGGGTGTGCAGACGACGTTCGCGCCGACTGCCATGGACGCGAGCAAGGCAGCGACGAGACCGTGGATATGAAACAGCGGCATGACGTTCAGGCAGCAATCATGGCTCGTCAGACGCAGCATGCCGGCGACGTTGTACGCCGAGATGCACAGATTGGCATGCGTCAGCGGCACGCGCTTCGGTCGCCCGGTCGTGCCCGAGGTGTGCAGCACGAGTGCGATGTCGGCGGATTCGGCGGGCCCGTCTCCGCGAGGGTCACCGGCTTCGCCCCATAGATCGAAGAGCCCGGCGCCGTCCGCCCGCCGGGGCGAGAGATCGAGAACCGGAATGCCGCGCGCGGAGGCCACCTCGCGCGCAGGTGAATCGAGGTCGGCGGCTATGATGAGCGCTCTGGCATCGAGGTCGCCGAGATAGAAATCGAACTCCGGTGCCCGGTATGCAGCGTTCAGCGGCGCACTCACGGCAAAGGCGGCCACCGCCAGAAACGCCGAGGCCGCCTCGGGCCCGTTCGGCAGCACGAGCGCGACGGCATCGCCGCGCCCGACGCCGCGCTCATTGAGCGCGCGTCCCGTCGCCTCGAGATGCTCGAGGAGGCAGCCATAGGACAGGTCGGCGGCATCCGGCGCCGTCAACGCCACGGCATCGGCATACGCTGCACCACCCCGGACAAGGAGTTGGTAAATGCCTGGTGAGGGGTCGGCGGCGGACATCGAAGCCTACGAGACCTGGGTCTCTGCACCCGGGGCATCGGACGCGGCGGCCGGCACTGCCGCTGCCGCCAGCGCGCTCAGCAGGCCGCCGATGCGAAGACAGCGCCCGAATTTACGCATACGGACCCGCAAATGTGGATCAATTCCGAACCGCTTACGTTGGAGTCGCTGCGCGGCCGCGTCCTGTTGATCGATTTCTGGGCATTCGAGTGCTGGAATTGTTATCGGTCTTTCCCGTGGCTGAACAGTCTCGAACAGCGGTTCGATGGAGAGCCCTTCACGATCGTCGGCGTGCATAGCCCGGAATTCGAGCGGGAGAAAAATATTGACAGCGTGCGCAGGAAAGCACGGGAGTTCGATCTCGAACATCCAATCATGATCGACAACGACTTCTCATATTGGCGAGCCATGGGTAACCGCTTCTGGCCGACATACTATCTGATCGACCAGCAGGGCGCGATCCGCGACGTGTTCATCGGCGAAACGCACGCAGGCGACGAAAGAGCGCGGCAGATCGAAGCAGCGATCGAGTCGTTACTCTGATTTCTCACGCAGGAACGATGGGCTTGGCTTTCACCCGCGAGCGCGATTTTTGCCACGCTGATAACAACGGCATAAGGAATTTCGAGCACATAGCCGCCTGCTCGACGAGGCGCTCGAGCAGGGGTTGGCGCGAATCCATCGTCCGAGCCGATCACGAAGAGTCGCGGCTGGCCAGAGATCCGCGACACGAACCCGGCTTGCTTGCGCTTGCGGCGCCATTCCGCCAGGGTCATCACGTTGGGATTTACAGCGCGCCCGAGCCCCGCTTCGACGCTCTGCAACGCGGAGAACCTTCCGTGTAACCCAGCTTGTCGGCAATCACCATCAGATCGATGTCGCTCGCCGCTTGATCGGTGCTCTTTGCCACCGAGCCATACACGAAGGCCGCGCGGATGTGGTCGGCTAATGGGCCAAGAGCGGCGCGCAACGGAGTGAGCAGCCGGGCCAGTGCGCCAAAGCGCCCGCCTTCCCGGCCTGCGCTGGCGAAACCCGCTGGAGGCCGGCAAGAAACGAAAGCGCGGGCGGATCGATTGACCTGACTGCCTCTTCGGGTGAATAAATAAACTGGAAATCGATCTGCGCCTGCGTCAGGTTGACCGCTTCGGGGCTGGTGCGACGCGATCATTGAAACGATTCCTTACATCCGCTAAAGTAAGGATTCCTTACTTTCCGCCGGATACCCACAATGCTCGCGAAACTCACTGCCAAGAACCAGCTCACGCTACCGAAGAGCGTCACCCTGGCCGTAGGTTCGGCGAAGTACTTCGAGGTCGAAACCGAAGGAGGCCGCATCATCCTCACGCCGGTCAGGATTCAGCGGTCGGAGGCGGTGCGCGCGAAGCTCGCGGAGCTCGACATCAGCGAGCGCGATGTCGCCGACGCAGTCGCCTGGGCGCGGCGTAGCGGGCGACGCAAAGGCAAATGAGCGAAGGGCCGCGCGCGGTCGTCGATACCAATCTCGTCGTTTCCGCGCTCATTTTCGGGAAGGGCCGGCCGTTTAAGCTGCGAAGTGCCTGGCAAACGGGACGGTTCCATCCGCTCGTGTCCAAATGCACGGCGACGGAGCTGCTGCGCGTGCTCGCCTATCCGAAATTCAAGCTGACCGAAGCGGAGCGGGAGGACCTGCTTGCGGATTACCTGCCCTACTGCACTACCGTCAAGCTGCCTGCCAGGCCGCCCGCCGTGCCTGAATGCCGCGATCCGTTCGATGTGCCGTTTCTCGAGCTCTCGCTCGCCGGCAAAGCCGACTATCTCGTGACGGGCGATAAGGATCTGTTGAGTCTGGCCGCGCAATGTCGTGTACCGATAGTGACGGCGGAGGTGTTCCTGAACGCGCTGTCCGCGAAAGCTTAAAACGCCGCCAAATCGTATACCGCTCACGAAGCGTTTCATGAAAGCGAGCGCAGCGTCACGCCCGCCCGGCCGTCATCCGTCGTCGCATGCAGGGCGAAAGCGCGCCGACCGAGCTCAGGATCGCATAGGTTGTTATTTGGAGACTGCGTCGTGATGACCCTTCGGCGGGTGACAGCCCGATGGATGACGGAGCCGGTGCGCGAGCCAGGCGATAGCTTTACGACCCATCGGCGAGCTGCAGGCCGGCGCCAATTCCCGGGATCGCCTGTGTTATGTTCAGCGATTCGTTTCGCGCGACCAGACCGCCATTATGCCTCTCGTCTTCCTCCCCGCCCGCAGCGAGTTCCTTCTCTGAGACACTGCCGTCTGCCGCTGTTTCATGACACAACGGCAAGCGGCTCGAAGTCTCGCAAGCGATGGCGCCGTTGCTTGTCCACTCTATCGCCAGGCATCTCGTCCCAGGTTCGTCCTTCGAGGAGCCGGCCCGTCCGCTTCTTGTTCTTGCCACCCCATTGCTTGAAGAAGAAAGGTACCCTCGCGCGCTCGCATTGATCACGAAGATCAGTGACCCACGCGGGGTCCACCGGGCGGGCCTTCGGTCCTGACTCGCCGCCTACGATAACCCAGTCAATTCCGCGCAAATCGAGATCGTGCAACGGCCCGAGCAGAGGCTCGAGTGAAAGGAATTTTATCGATGAGGCAGTCGATCGAAGGTCCTCTATGCGATTCCGATATTTGGTGTTCTCCACGCTGACACCCATCCAGATATTTGGCGCCCACTCAAGCTTCGGGCTCAACTCAGCCAGGCGCCCGGCACGCTTTGTCAACACCTGAAAGCAATGCCAATGCGCACGACGCATCACGTCGAAGACCTGACGGACATATGTGAGTGGTACGTCCTTGTGGAAGAGGTCGCTCATGGAGTTCACGAAAATCGTCTGCGGCTTCTTCCACCGCAAGGGAATCTCCAGCATATGTGGCTGAATCGTTAGTTTGAAACCGCTCGCGTAGTTTGCTTGGCCCATGGCTTGCAACCGCTCAGCCATTCGCTTCGCGTAGCAATGTTTGCAGCCAGGGCTGATCTTGGTACAGCCCGTAACTGGATTCCATGTCGACTCTGTCCACTCGATACTGGAGCCCTGAGCCATTAGCGAACCTCCTTCAGCAAATGTTCCGCGATCCGCAATGCGACGGGTTTTCCGCGAACGTTGCCGACGGCGAAGCACAGCAGATAGAGCGGATTGTTCAATGAGCTACGCAGCACGCCCGGTTCTTCAATCACCCCTGCGAAAATCTGCTTCAACCGATGATTGAAATAACGGCCAATGGTTTCCATCGAAGCCTTCACGACTCGCTCCTGCTCGGTACCGAAAAGCGTTGGCGTCGTTTCAATTCTGTAGAACTCGTCGTACCAGTCTTGAGTACCTAGCAAGAGATTGAGGCGCTGCCGCCAAGAATCCGGAATGTCGCCCGATCTTGTCAATAATCGGTTGACGCCTATGCCGAGAGGGAACAGTAGCCAGAGATCGATGGCTTGTGTCCTCGCGACAGCTTCAATCGACTTCCATTCGACCTGCATCCCGTAGGGGTCCAGGAACAGCACGGCTCTATGGGATCGCCAGTCCGTCTCGCAGAGATCCTGTATCTTCTCGTTAGCATCCCCTTGCTGAATGTCGATGCGATCTGCTCGGTCTGGAAACTCGCTTTTCAATTCTTCAAGGCGCGCACACCGCGCGGGGCTTCGGTCGATGAAGATATAGCGATCGAAGGGCGGCTCGGTCTGAAGAGCCAGTTTCGCCGAGCCGTCGAGTAGAGCCTGCGGTTCATCACCAGCAAGATCCGGGAATAGTAAGCTCTGCGACTCGTGGGAGTTATCTGCGTCGTGGCGAACATCCCGGTAACCCGATCCGGCAAAAGCATCGATGAACGCCTTCCGGAAAGGGCTCTCGGCGGTTGGCTTGTCCTTGAGTGCTGTCGTGTAGCTCTGCAAATACCCAGCCAACACGGTGAGCTTTCTAATAGTCCATTGGCCTCCGAACTGGTGGTGCTTCGTATCGCTGTTCGGCTGTTTGGGGGTCATGGTAGATACTGTATATTCACATACACATCTCGTCGACCGCTGACCGACAACTTATTTTTTTCGAGAAATGCTTCCGATAGTAGATGCGTCAGTCGCGCGGTATCCGGCGATAACGGTGCCCAACGGTGATTACGGCGCCGGCCGAGTTCAGGATCGCGTAGGTACCCTGCAGGCGCCGCCCTCCCGCGCCGCGCCCGGATTCGTGTTCGTCAGACGCGCACGCGCCGCCTTGTCGAAGAACACGATCTCACGGCCCCCATCGACGTGCCTGACCCGCCCGAAATTCAGCAGCGCCTCGAGCGCCGCGGGACGGATGCCGCGCTGCTGCATCCGTGCCCGGGCATGGAACGTCAGATCAGGCGCCATCGCACGACCCGCTACGCGACGGCCAGCCCGGCCAGATGCACGATCCGGCCGTCCGCGGCCAGCGCACCGCCCGCCAGACCGTCGCCGGTGATCCGGATATCCTCGCCCTCGCCGAGCGCCGCGTACCGCTCGGCGACGGCCGCCTGCACGGCATCGAGAAACCGGCGCGCCTCGGCTGCCGAAGGAGCGGCGGCTTCGCCGTCCGCGGTCTCGATTGCGTCCAGCGCAAAACTGCGCACGAGCTTCTCCAGATACCGGCCGAAAGCAACCGTGGAGTCGAAGAGCTCCAGGCCGACTGCCTTGCCATCGATCGCGATGACTGCGCCGCGCTGACGCGGCTCGGCCGCGAACGCCTGCACATAGTCATCGAGCCGTTTTCCCGTCGCTTCATAGATATCGGCCATCGCGCCCGTGCCCGATTCGACTTTACAGAACGCCGCCTTCTCGGCGACATCGCGCCACACCTGCGACTGATCCGAGCGGCGTACACCGGCGGCCGACAAGGATTCCGTCACCTGCCGCATCTTTTTCGCTCTGGCTCGGGCGAACAGCGATCGCCGGGCGGATCGGAATTCGCTGGACCGCCAGGCCCAGCGCCCCTGCTCGACGCAGGAGACGGGGATGACGAGCTTCTGGCCGATGCCGACGAGAATGGTCAGGTTGAGAATGCGATTCTGCTTCGCTCCGACGAGCTCGTCGCCGTCGACGAGCAGAATCCTTTCGCTCGATGCGTTCTCGAACGCAAGCTCGGGCACGCGCCCGTCGTCCGACACCTCGGTGATTCGCGCCAACCCCTGCTCGAGCGCCTCGTCGAGCAGCAGGTAGTCGGGCGTCTTGTCGCACTCATGGAGCAGCGGAAACAGCGCCAGGTTGAGATACTTCTGCGGAGATCGATCGTTCGATCGTAAGTAATTGAATCCATTATCATCAAAGGGCGTGGCGCCCGTTGCAGATTCAGAACATAACACGACCGTGCATCACCAGGCCGCACAAAACTCACACAGACCTCGGTGCAAGGGACGAGCCAAAAG
>JACDCP010000109.1 GCA_013817465.1 Gammaproteobacteria bacterium
CGATCGCTCAGGCGCGGCCGGCTGACCCGGCAGCAGCGCACGGGCGCGGCGGATGTCGCCCCAGAGATCGATGCCTTCGATGGCGCCGTCGGCGAGCGCGAAGTCGACTTCGCCACCGAGCGTGCGGCGCATGGCGCCGAGGCTGCCGCCCGTCGCCGCCAGCACCATGTTGCCGTTGAGGTTGCCGGAAATCCGCTCGAGATCGTACATGTCGCGCGTCAGCAGTCCGACCTGAATCCCCTGCACATGCTCGTCCAGCGACAGGCGCGGCGGCGTCGTGGCGACGTCGAGCTGAATGTCGCCCGCATAAGTGCCGCCGTAAAACTGCGCGTCGAGCGGATGCAGCCGCACTTCCCGACCGTCCGAGCTCAGGCCCAGCTCGACGTCCTGCAGGCGCATATCGGACAGGACGACCTCACCGATCTCCAGCGAGCCGTCCAGCCGAAGCCCGCGCAGGGTTTCCACCGGTATCTCGAAATCATCGAGTGGCGCCCCGGCCTCGTCCGCTGCGCCCACCGCTTCGTCCGCCGGCGGGAGGTAACGATCGAGATCGATGGCGTCGATGACGAACGCGAAGCGGACAGGCGCCGCCTCATCCGAAGGGGCGCGCAGGCTGCCGCTGATGCGTGTTTCGTCGAGCGTGGCGGCGACGTCTTCGAGCGCGAGCCCGTCGTCGTCGAATACGATGCTGGCGTTCAAGCTCGCAGAGCCCAGAGCCGCCGGATCAGTCGTCTCGACAGGCATATCGAGCGCTGCCAGCAACTCGCGCGGCGCGAACTCCGCTACCTGGAGCGTGCCCGTGATTTGCGGCGCATCCGTGATTTGACGGCCCGTCGCGTCGAGGCGCAGCTGCATGCCGGCCAGTTCCGCGGTGAGCGCGTCGAGCTCGAGCGTCTGGGCTTCGGTGTCGACGGCAATCGCGTTCGCAGCGACCCGCATCACCAGGTCGTCGTCGCCCGGCACCGCTTCGCCCGACAAATGCAGCTCGACGGTGGGATCATCGAGGCGAAAACGGCCCGCTTCCAGCGCCACCGCGGCCTCGGTTTCCAGGGCGAGGCGCGCATCCAACGCGGGTTCCGCGCTGTGCACCCGGAAGCTCATCGATAACGGGAACGGCTCACCGGGCTCGAGTGAGCTGGAGTCGAGATGGAAGTCTTCGAGCAAATAGCTCGCGCCTGTCGAAGCATCGGTATAGGAAACGCGTGCGTCGGCGACTTCGACCGAGCCGACGGAGAACGACGAGACGCCGCCGTCCTCGTCGGTCTCGGGTTCGGGCGGCGGATCAGCGTCGGTCAGCCCTTCCCAGTTGCTGCGGCCGCTTTCGTCGACGGCGAGATCGAGCCGCAGGCCATCGAGGCTCACCGCGCCGATCTCGACCTCGCGTTGCAAGAGCGGCAACAGACGGATGCTCAGCCTCGCGCTGTCGATCTCGGCGAACGGCTGCTCGCCAAAGCCCGGCGCATTCGCCAGGGTCGCATGGCCGACGCCGATGGCCAGCCACGGAAACACGCTGAGGCTGAGATCGCCGTCGATGCTGAGCGCTCTCCCGGTGCGCTCCTCGACCGCCTGGGCGATCTCGTCTTTATACTCGTTGGGGTCGAAGAATAACGGGATCAGCAACGCGGCAAGCAGCAGCAGCCCGATGAGGACGCCGACGACGATGCCGAGGATCTTGAGTGCGTGGGTCATTATGGGTCGCCGCCGACATAGAGCCGGCGGCGACCCGATTATACATGCGCAAACCGGTTCAACAGCCTGCTGTCAGTCGCCGTTCTCGTCACACAGCTCGACGCCGCCGCTCAGCGTATTCACGCGCACTTGCGCAGAGCCGCTGCCCGTCGAAAAGCGCAGCTCCGAGCCCGGCGCATACTGACTCGTCCTCTGCGGCTCAGGCCCGAAGCAGTTGTCAATGTCGCCGCTGAAGGTCTCGATGACGTATTCCGCGTCGCTGCCGTCCTCGAGATCGAGCACGACCTCGCCGCTGACCGTGTCGACCTCGACGTGCGATGCTTCAGTCAGGCCGATCGCGAGATCGACGTTTCCCGATACTGACTGCGCGGTGAGACGCGCGGCCTGCTGCGCTTCGACCTCGACATCACCGCTGACGCTCGCGGCGGAAATCTCCCCGCGCACCCCTTTGACGATCGCGTCTCCGCTGACGGCCTGCACCCGCACATCCCCTTCGCTGCCGTTGCCCGTCACCCGCGCATCGCCGCTGACGGTGCGCACTTCGACACGCTCGCCCGCGACCGGCGCGACCACCGTGCCGCTGACCGTGCCGAGCGATTGCGCACCGGTAACGCCGGACACGGTGATATCGGCGGAGACCGTCGTCACCTCCAGCCGGCTTTGTTCGGGTATGCGGATGTCGAGATCCGCATACGTATGGCGATCTCCGTGGTGATCACGGTCCCTCGGGTAGATGACCTTGATCAGGGTGTGCTTGCCTTCGGGCACGAATTCCAGGCGCTCACCCGAATCACCGAGCTCGCCCGTGACTTCGACTTCGCTCCTGTCCCAGCCGGTGACCGTGACGTTGCCCGCGGTGTTCGATACTTCGACTTCGCCACGCGGATCCGCGTCCGCGCGCTCCTCGATCTTCTCTACGGCATAGGCCGGCAGTCCCAGTAAGGTCAGGACCAGAAATATGCGCGCGTTCATAACTCAATCCTCTCGCGAATGGGCTGTGTTGTGCTGTTCAGATTGACGAGGACGTACATTTCGTCCTGGTAAGTCTTGAGCAGCAATCTCTGCAGCAGTGCATTGTCCGGATCTTCGGCCAGTGCGACGTTGATAGCGTCCAGCGCCTGACGGATTTCAATCAGATTGGCGACGACCAGCGCACGCGTGTCGGGCGACAATGCGCCCAGCCTCTGCTCGAGCGTCGTTGTCAACGCGTGGCGGGCATCGAGGTACTCCTGGCTGAGCGCGTCGCGTGCGCCGAATCGCGCGGGTTCCGCCCAGATATCGGCCCAGGCGAGCGCTTGCTCATCCGGCTGCGCAGGGGCCTGCGGCCGATCGACCAGCATGAAAGTCGCGATCGAGGCGACCGCCATCAATGTCACGGCGGCGGCGAGCTGACCTGCCCAACCCGGGTGCGGCCATGCCCGTGGTGTTGGCCGGCTCGCCGGTTTCGAGACGATGCACGCCTCGATCGCCGGCCACAAATCCCGCTCCGGGTCGATGGCCGCGGGCAACGCCGCGGCAGCACGATCGAGCGCCTCACTGGCATCTGATTCGTTCATTTGCTCGCCTCGCCTCAGGCATCCAGGTTAGCGCGCAACAGCTTGCGCGCACGGTGGAGCTGGGCCTTGCAGGTGCCGACCGCAACGCCGAGCGTTCCGGCGGTCTCCTCGTGACTGTAACCATACACGCTGTGCATCACGAACACGTGGCGCGCCCCTTCCGGCAGCGCAGCGATAGCCTGCTCCAGATCGAGCCTGTGCTCGTTCGCATTGCCACGCCGCTCGGCACGGGTGATCTGCTGCTCGTTGTCGACGAGCTCCATATGAGCGCGCTCGCGGCCCGCGCTGCGCCGGCGTGTCAGCACCTCATTGATGGCGATGCGGTGCAGCCAGGTGCCGAACGCGCTCGTGCCGCGAAACTGGGCCAGCTTGCGCCAGGCCCTGATGAATGCATCCTGCGCGCAATCCTCGGCGGTAGCGCGGTTGCCGGTCATGCGCAGACACAAGGCATAAATCCTGCCGATGTGCATTCGATACAAAGCCTCGTACGCCGCCACGTCACCCTGTTGCGCGCGTCTGACCTGCTCCATCTCGGTGATGGCCTCGGCCGGCTCGCTTTTCACGCCCGGCTTGGACACTGCGGTCAAACGCTGCTCCAGTTCTGATTCGTAGAGTTTGATGGATGAGCGGGTTGCAGGGTTTGAATGCGGGCGTCCCCAAAAACGAGCTGCGCTCCCCGGGTCGCAATCCGGGGCAGGCTATTCCGGCCGACGAGATAGCGACTGGCGTAGGCTGGCTTAAACGGGCGTTACCGGCGATTGCGTACAGGATGCGCGCGAGGCGCCGACTGGATCAAGCGGCCCGGAGATAGCGGCTAGCAGCCCCGGGTATCGATGTCGACTTGCGGAACCGAGCCGGGCCGCAGCGGCGGGACATAGCGAACACTGCACTGCAGTGGCGCGCGGGCGCCATTGCGCGTCCAGACGCCCGGTGCGAACGTAAAGCCGGCGACACCCACGACGGCCTTGCGGATATCGGCGGCGGTCGGATAACCGGCCTGCAGGGCAATGGTCTCACCCTGCATGGTCACGCTGGCCGGCCTCTCCTGCGTGTTCGCGAGCTCGTGCGCAAGGTAGGCGGCCGTGCGCACACTGCCGGCGAGGCTCTGGATCGCCGCCGCATGGGCATCGGCCTGGCGATAAACGAAGCGCGGCACTGCGAAGGTGGCCAACATGCCGAGCACAGCGATGACGATGAGCAGCCCGCTGAGGGTGAAGCCGCGACTGTCGGGGTATATCGCCATGTGATGATATTTCCCCGAATAGTCGTGGTTGTCTGTGATTGACATCACAAATAGTGCGCCGCACAGGTCCCGGCCCGATGCCACACAGCACCGGCTGGCCACCTTTCCCGCTGGCAAGCTGTTGAAAAAGATAGTTTTTTGACAGCTCCCAGGGGGGAGCCGCTATTCGCCCGCCTGATCCTTGATCAGATCCTGCAACCGCTCGCCGACCTCCTCCTCGATGCGTTCGCGGCCGGCCTCGACGGCTCGATTGCCCGCCTGGTCCAGCGCTTCGGCCAGGATCGGCCGCAACACCTCCTCGAGGGCATCCGCTGCCGTCGCGCCCGCCGACTCGCTGCCGACATCGGTCGCACGGATGCGGGGCAAAGTCAGCTCGGCGTCGCCGAGCAGCTCCGAACGCACCGTCAGCTCGGCCTGCTCGAGGATGAACTCATCGATGACGATGTTTTTCGACGCCTCGTCGGGCTCGCCGGCGGGCTCGCTATAGGCGTTCACGTTATCGATGAGAATCTGCAGATTGCTTTTCGCCCTTCCCTGCTGCTCGAGGTTGACTTGCGCGGCATCCACCCGGAGCTCGCGCACGTGCACGGTCTGCTCGAGAAGCGTGGCGGGATCGAGCGTGAGGTGAATGCTCTCGAAGCGGATCGCATGTTCCGCCTCGAAGCCGGGCGGATTGTCGATGCTCAGCCCGGCGATGTCGCCCTCGGCTGCGCGCAACGCAATGTGCAAACCATCGACATTGACGCTCGTGCCTGTCGCTGCGGAGCCGTTGCTTTCGATGGCGTCGGTGACCAGGCGGTCGAGATTGTCGAGCACGAGCCAGGCGATGACGGCAACGAGCAGGACGAGCGCACCGATGGCGCCGAGAGTGATCTTCAGGGTTCTGGTCATG
Organism: Gammaproteobacteria bacterium; assembly: GCA_013817465.1. GTDB lineage: Bacteria > Pseudomonadota > Gammaproteobacteria > Steroidobacterales > JACDCP01 > JACDCP01. The sequence continues at coordinate 5,381 of JACDCP010000109.1, forward strand.
GGTTTCCTCTCGCCCGCTCGCCGCCAGCGATACAGGATCTTCGCGATCCGAACATTGCAGAATCGCAGAGTTGAAAAAGCCGCGGATGGCTTTTTCAACACCCTGCTAGAATAACGCGCAACAGGCAACGAATACCAACAAGCGGAGCGACTATGTTCAAAGGGACTGTGTGGTGCCTGATGCTCGTGACGGGCTCGATTGTGAATCTTCCAGCCGCAGCCGCAGAAGCCGACGAGGAGTTTGAGGACCTCGGCCGCGGGTTCGTCGACGAGTTTCCGGCTTTTTCGCCCGTCAACGCGACCCGCCTCGGCGATCATCGGTTCGATGCGGAGCTCGACGAGATCAGCCCGCGCGCTACGAATCGCCGCATCAAATTCCTTCGCGATGTGCGCGGAAAGCTCGAGGACGTGGACCGGGACGAGCTTTCCGCCGCCAACAAAGTGGATGCAGAGCTGCTCGGCAACGAGCTCGAGTACAACCTGTGGCAGCTCGAGACGCTCAAGGAGTGGACGTGGAATCCGACCGTCTACACGGACCTGGCAGGGGGTGCGATCTATAATCTGCTGGCTCGGGATTTCGCGCCGCTGCCGGAGCGGCTTGCCGACGCAGCTGCGCGTCTCGAGCAGATGCCCCGGCTGCTGAAGCAAGCCCGCGCGGCGCTCGAGCCCATACGCGTGCCGAAGATTCACGCCGAGACTGCCGTGAAGCAAAACCCCGGCGTGCTGTCGATCATCGACGCCATGATCGTGCCGCACATGGAGCAACTCGATGCCGGCGCCCGGAAACGGCTCGACGCGGCGATTGGTGACGCGAGGAAGGCGGTCGAACAGCATCAGGCCTGGCTCGAGGAAGAGCTGCTGCCGAATGCCGAAGGCGAGTTTCGAGCTGGCCCGGAGCTGTTCGATGCAAAGCTCGGATTTACCCTGCACAGCCCGTTGAGCCGCGCGGAAATCCGTGATCGCGCGGAACGCGATTACCAGCGCGTGCGGGAAGAGATGTACGAGGTCGCGCGCGGCGTTTATGCCGGGGAGTACCCCCACACGATTTTTCCGGCCGCCCCGGACGAGACCTACCGCCAGGCAATCGTGCGCGCAGCGCTCGAGGTCGCCTACGCAAAACGTCCCGCCGCCGATGCGATCGTCGAGACGGCGAAAAAAAATCTCGAGCAGACCACGGCGTTCGTGCAGGAGCACAACCTGGTTACGGTGCCGGAGGCGCCCATCGAGATCATCATCATGCCCGAGTTCCAGCGCGGCGTGGCGGTGGCCTACTGCGATGCACCCGGCCCGCTCGACGCAGGCCAGAAAACCTTTTACGCGGTGGCGCCGCTGCCCGAGGACTGGACCGAAGAGCAGGTGCGCTCGTTCCTGCGCGAGTACAACCTCCTGTCGATCCAGGATCTGACCATTCACGAGGCCATGCCCGGCCACTATCTGCAACTCGCGCATTCCAACCAGTATCCGTCGACGCTTCGCGCGCTTCTCGCGTCTGGTCCATTCATCGAGGGCTGGGCCGTGTACGCCGAGCGCATGATGGTCGATGCAGGCTATCTCAACCACGATCCGCTCATGCGACTCATCAATCTCAAATGGTATCTGCGCTCTATCACCAACGCGATCATCGACCAGGCAATTCATGTCGATGGCATGCAGCGCGACGAGGCGATGCAGCTCATGATCGAGGGCGGCTTCCAGGAGGAGCGCGAAGCAGCCGGCAAATGGGTACGTGCGCAGCTCACATTCGCGCAGCTATCGACGTACTTCGTGGGCTACCAGGAGCATGCGGACCTGCGGCGCGAGGTCGAGCGGATGCGGGGCGAGCGCTTCGAGCTCCAGCGTTACCATGATGAGGTGCTGTCCTACGGCTCGCCGCCCGTGCAGTTCGTGCGCGCGCTGATGCTGGATGAGCCGGTGCCGAAGACGCATTGAGCTCGCACGCATGACTTCGCGCATCTGAACTCGCGACTGTCGAAGGTAATGTCCGAGCAATCGTACAGGTTTGGCGTTTACTGGGTACGCGACGACATTCCGTATGCAGAGTCGGTGCGGAAATTCATCGAACAGTTCGATTTCCGCGACCGCACACAGTTCGAGCCGCTGCAAACCACGAACCGGCGCAACAAGCTGTTTGCCTTCTATTTTGCTCCGGCGGACCGGCGGATGGTCGTCAAGATTTCCTCGGTCGATCCTGATCTTTCCCGGCGGCGGCGCGCGGCGTTGTTCATGACCAGTCTGGCAAAGAACTACCCCCGGGCGTCGTTCGCGGGTGCCCGGATTCTCGAGCAGGCCGGCATACCGGGCGCGACAGCCGTCGCTTACTGGACGTTTCGTCCGGATTTCCGGCGCATGGACGGTTATTACCTGTACGAGGAAGTACCGGCGCAGACGAGCGTTTACCGCTTCCGCGAGAGCGTCCGCGGCGAGCCGAGCGCCCTCGAGCGCCACGCCTACGAGCGCATGATCGACGAAATCGCAGACATCACGCGCAACATGCATGACCAGGGCATACGCCATGGCGCACTCGAGCTCGGCAACTTTCTCGTCGATTTCGGCAACGGCACACCGCGGCCCGCAGATGAGGCGGATGCGGACGGTCCAAAGCTGTATTTGATCGATACGGATCGCGTATCCAGGGCGCGCATCCGGCAGCCGTTCTTCAAGCGTGTCCTGGATTTCAATTGCCTGCGCCGCCTCGACTTCGATCGCGAGGGCCGCCGCGTTTTCGTGCAGCGCTACCTGGGACCGGACTATTCGCCGGGATGGTGGCGCTTGCTGGAGCTTTGGCGCATACGCCGTTTTCGGCTGAAGAAATGGCTGCGCGGCGAGCTTCGTGGCTCTAACTCGAGGCTGCAACCACGTTGATCCCGCAGACTACGGGTTCGTCACCCTCGCTGCCTCGGGCAGGGGCCGGACGCCCTGCATCTGCATCAACCGGTCGAGCTTCCCGGTGACATCCTGAACCTGGATGAGTTGCATCGCGAAAGGTTTGCGCACGCGCACCCCCCATGGCAGCTCGTTCACGCCCTTGCCAAACTCTCGCGCGACAGCTTCAGGATATCGATTGACCACCCATTCACGGCTCATGTAGGGACCGGCGCGATCCGGGTTCGTCGTGCCGTACAGCCCGATGACCGGCGTGCCAGTGCTCGTGGCCATGTGCGCCGGCCCTGAGTCCGGACAAATCAGCACCGATGCACGTTCGAGCAGGGCGAGAAGCTGCTTGAGGGTAGTTGCGCCGATGAGGTTCTGCGGCCGCACGCGGGCCAGCGTCTCGATGCGATTTCCGTACTCCAGCTCAACGACACTGCCACCGCCGGTCAGCAGTGTCTCCAGCCCATAGCGCTCGGCAGCGTAGTCGATGGCCGCCGCGTAATTTTCGGCGCTCCAGTTGCGGAAATTCCGGTAGCGTCCGCGCATTTCGCTGCTGCACGGGCTGACGATCAAGCTGTGCTCCGAAATGTGCTCACCGGCAAACGCACGATCGCTTTTGGTCAGCGGAATATTCCATTCGAGCACGCGCCCGATCACGCCGACCGCATCAGCAAAGCCGAACAGACCGTCCATGACGTGCTCGTGCGTCCTCGCCGCAATCCTCTCGTTGGTAAAAAGCCACTGGAGGTCGCTCGCGCGAGCACGGTCGAAACCGAGCCGCGCGCCCGCTTGCACGCACAGGCTGGCGAGATTCGCACGCATCGATGCATGCATGTGCAACAACAGATCGAACCGGCGCCGTGCGAGCATCCGCCTGAGCTCGAGCAAGCCCGGCAGTCCGCGCGCCTTATCGAGCACGACGAGCTCGACGTCCGGCATGCCCGCCAACAGCGAAGCTTCCGTTTTGCCGATGATCCAGGTGAAGCGCGTTTGCGGCCACGCTGCCTGCAGAGTGCGCACGACAGGCAGGGTGTGGCAGACATCGCCGATCGCCGAGAGGCGGATGATGCAGACGCTTGCCGGCGGGCGACGCCGATTCAGGCTCATGTATCGCCTGGATCGGCATCAGCCACTGAACATTTCCCTTGCAGCGCGCGCCATCTCATCCGGGCTCACATTGCGCTTGTGCGTGGCGACCGACCAGCAGTGGCCGAATGGATCCTCCAGCTTGCCATACCGGTCGCCCCAGAACATATCCTGGAGCGGCATGACTTCCTTAGCCCCGGCTTTGATCGCCCGCTGCGT
>JACDCP010000110.1 GCA_013817465.1 Gammaproteobacteria bacterium
GGCGACCACGGCGCGAAATCATTGCTTTTGCGCTACTGCGATGAGGTCATTCGCGTACCGAGTCCTGAAGCCGCAATCGACGTCGATACGCCGGCGGAGCTGGCAGCGCTGTAGGGACGGTTTCAACCGGCCGCGCGCGACATGCGTACCTTCGGCGCAGAAAGCACTGGCAACCGCGCACCGGGCCGCGTCGTCAGCACGAACACATTCAGCCCTGCGAGCTCACCCGTTCGTGAGTGTCGTACTCGCAGCCGACCCAGCCCGAATCGCCGTCCGCGTAATGCTCTTTCTTCCAAATCGGCAGCCCCGACTTGAGCTCGTCGATAATATAGCGGCAGGCCAGGAATGCCGCGTCGCGATGCGTGGCGCTCACGCCGACCCAGACCGCGCACTCGCCAATCGCCAGGCTGCCGACGCGATGGACTGCCAGCGCGTGAAGGATTGCGAATTGCTCCCGGGCCGCGTCCAGAATTCGCTGTCCCTCTTTCAGGGCCATGCCCGCATGGGCTTCGTAGTCGAGGCGCGTCACATCACGCCCCTGATTCGCATTGCGCACGCGTCCTTCGAAGACGACTTGCGCGCCTGCGCCGTCATTTGCGAGCGCCCGCTCGAGCATGCTCGTATCAAGTTCCCGCTCGCTGATGGAAAACATGTCAGCCACCTGAGACGGGCGGAAAGAACAGCACAGTGTCCCCGTCGCGGAGCAGCGTCGTCATGGCGACCATTTCGTCATTGACAGCGACCTTCATGTTGCGTAAAGGCTCGAGCCCGGCATGACGTTCGCTCAGAAGCTCAAACAGCTCCTCCGGCGTGCTTGCGCCAAGTCGTACGGTCTCACGGTCAGTCCCGGCCCGCTCGCGGAACAGCGCAAAGTACTCAATATCGAGCGTCTTCAGCCTGCGATTGTGCGTCGCAAAGTGCATGTGCTCCAGATCCGCGGGTGCATTGACGTTGTCGAGCGCCCCAAGGCGCGGCTGCTCGAGAAGACCGATGTCGAGACGCATCAGCATCTTCCGCGGACAGTTCATGCCGCCAGCGAAAAACGCTTCGAGCCGCGCATGGCTGGCAGGTTCGTAGATGGCGCAGAGCGGCTCCGGCAGGCCATCTTCGGTGCTCCGGAAGGCAGTGACGGTCCGCTCCGTACCCCGTCGCGCAACGAGCGCATCGAGCGTGGCGGCGTCGAGTAGCGGCAGATCGCAGGCGACCACAAGCCAGGCGGCGTGTGGATGCGAAAGTTGCGCTGACAAAATGCCGTCTGCTGGCCCGACGCTGCCGTGCCGGTCCTCGATGCGAGGAAAGCCGTTACGGAGTGGATCGTCGCCTTGCGCGCGCGAGACCGAAATGAATGATTGCTCGCAGCGCGCATCAACGAGTGAGAAGGCACGCTCGAGCGCGCTCAGCCCGTCGAATTCGAGGGCTGCCTTGTCACGGCCCATGCGAGTGCTCTGCCCTCCAGCCAGGACCAGCCCGTACAGCGGCGCCATAGAACCGAGATGAGTTCTAGGCATGAAAATCGCTCTTGCCGCCTTCCTTGCGGATCAGCCGCGTCTCGCGGATGACGATGTCGTGCGACAGCGCTTTGCACATGTCGTAGATCGTCAGCGCCGCAACGCTGGCGCCCGTCAAAGCCTCCATTTCGACGCCTGTCTTGTGCGTAACGCTCACCGTGCAGTCGATGATGGCTTCGTGATCGTTATTGAGCGCAATCTCGATTTTACAGTCGTCGAGAGCGAGAGAGTGACAAAACGGTATCAGTTCGTGCGTCTTCTTTGCGGCCATGACGCCGGCCACGATCGCAGTGTTGAATACCGGGCCCTTGGCAGTAAGCAGCTCCCCCTCATGCAGCAGGGCCGCAACCTCCGCGGGAAGACACACGCAGGAGCGCGCCTGGGCGATTCGCCAAGTCGCAGGCTTGTCGCCGACATCTACCATGCGTGGGCGGCTTCCTTTTCCGACGTGTGACAGCACAGTTCTCGACCTCCAACCGGGGGAAATGGGGACATTCCTGATTTCGCCTGACAACAAACTTGCCGCGGCGCAACTATGATTCTTAAAATCAGGAATGTCCCCATTTCCTGTCTACCCTCCTACGCGATACATTTCGACGCGGCGCAATGGCCTCTCGGCAACGCGGGCGGTACGGCGCAGCTCGCTGTATCGATCATCGCGCCGTTGCCACACGTTGGCGATCAGCTTCGTGAGATCCTGATCGGAGGCACCGGCGCGCATCGGCCCGCGCAAAGATGTGCCCTGCTCTGCGAACAGGCAGGTGTATAGCGTGCCGTCTGCTGCGATGCGCGCCCGTGTGCAGCCGCCGCAGAACGGCGCGGTGACCGAGCTTATAAAACCGATTTCGCCCGCGCCGTCGGCATACCGGTAACGATTTGCCACCTCGCCGCGATAGGCGGCATCAACTGGCTCCACGGGCCATCGCCGATGGATGCGGTCGAGCAGCTCCGCCGATGGCACGACCTGAGCGAGCCGCCAGCGATTGAGTGTGCCGACATCCATGAGCTCGATGAGCCGCACGATCGACGAGCTGCCGCGGAAGTGCGCGAGCAGATCCAGGAGCGTGTGCTCGTTCAGGCCGCGCTGTACGACCACGTTTATCTTGATCGTGTCGAACCCGCAAGCCCCGGCGGCGCGAATTCCGGCGAGCACGCGCGCGAGATCGCGGCGGCCCCCGTTCATGCTCGCGAACACCGCCTCATCCAGACTGTCGAGGCTCACAGTGACGCGTTGCAGCCCTGCCTCGCGCAGAGCCGCCGCGTGACTTTCCAGCAGCACGCCGTTCGTCGTCAAAGCGAGATCCTCGAGCCCTTCAACTCCGGCCAGAGCGCGGACCAGAGCCGGCAGGTTTTTTCTGAGCAGCGGCTCGCCACCTGTGATGCGAATCTTGCGCACGCCGAGTGCTGTGTGCAGCCGCGCGAGGCGCTCGATTTCCGCAAAGCTCAGCAGCTCGCTTGCAGCGGCGAACGCGTAGTCAGCGTGATAGCGCTCTTCCGGCATGCAATAGCCACAGCGAAAGTTGCATCGATCGATGACCGAAATGCGCAAGTCGTGCATCGGCCGACCGCGTCGATCGGCCAGTATGTGCGCAGTCATAGGCACTGCAACGGAATCACGAGGCATCGACTTTCCCTACCAGCAGTAGAGCGGTGCGGCGTACCCGGCCGCAAAGCGCTGCTGCACGGCCGGCAGCTCGACGAAACCGTCGCTGCCGGCCAACCGGGCGAAATCGCCCGAGGTGTTGGTAAACACTGGCTCTGCCTGCGCCTCAACCAGGTTGCGTTCGATGCGCACCGGCAGAAACCAGGTCAGGGCAGGCTCGAACTCGACTTGCCGCGCGAGCCTGACGGTCAGGCGAACTGCCGGTTTTGCCCCCGCCGCAGCCTCCAGCGCCGGCAGCACGAATCGGTGCAGGCACACGAGCGACGAGACCGGATTGCCGGGCAGCGCGAAGACCACCTGCCCGCCGCCGCCGATGCCGAACCACATGGGCTTGCCGGGCCGCTGCCGTACCTTGTGAAAAATTACAGCGACGCCCAGATCGGCCAAAGCCTGCGGCACGTGATCGAATTTCCCCATCGACACACCGCCGCTCAGAATCAATACCGAATGGTCCTCGAGAAGCTCGCCGATCGCCTGCCGCAGGCGCTCTGGATTATCGGGAACGTGGGCCCGATCAACCTGCGTGATGCCACGCAAGCGCAGAGCGGCCGCCATCGCGCGATCATTCGATCGCCGCACTTCGTGCTCCTCGATGGCAGCGTCGACTGCGACCAACTCGTCGCCGGTCGTGATGATTGCAATCCGCGGTTGGCTCGCGACGCTCACCTGCGTGCGGCCGGCGGATGCGAGAACGGCCAGCTCGGGACCGCGCAGGAGCATACCGGGTTCGAGCAAACGCGCTCCATCGACATAGTCGGAGCCGCGTCGATGCACGTATTGCATGCGTCGCGGATTGGCACCGGGGGCCAGACGGGCCACGCCGTTTGCCAGTATGACCTCCTCGACCGGTGCGACACAGTCACAATCACGCGGCAGCACGGCGCCGGTCATGACTTCGAAGCAATGCCCGGGCTGCGTGCGGCTCAGCGGTGGACGTCCCGCGGCCTGAATGCCGGCAATCGGGAATTCCACGATCCCCTGTTGCCAATCCTCGAAAGCAAATGCGATCCCATCCATGGTCACGCGGTCAAAAGCCGGCTGATCGCGATTCGCGTTCACTGCCTCGCGCAGAATGCGGCCGGCCGCGGCGTCCAGCGCAACCCTCTCGACCGGCAGCCCCGGCATGCACCGCGCGATCTCGGTTTCCGCTTCCGCGACGCTCAGATTCTCTCGCGCGGCCGGCGGATGCATCGGTTTGAATGCGGCAGGCGACATGGTCACGACATGATACCCGCTTGTGAGCACAGCATCCCGCCTTTGCTCGACGCGCTGCGCCCGTTTGTCGCAAGCGGCTGCGACCGCGCACCCACACACCTGGAGCTGGGCGGGAGGCTCGGCGAAAGGCGTCAGATCAGGTTGGCAGGCACGATTTCTTCGCTGGTCAGTCCGACCGCCGCCTCGAGCGCATCGTCGACCGTTTCCAGCCAGACGAATTCGAGCTCTTCGCGGGCGCTCTCTGGGATGTCGTCGAAATCCTTGCGGTTGCGCGCCGGCAGCAACACGCGTTTGATACCGGCACGCGCCGCGGCCAGCACTTTTTCCTTGATGCCTCCGACCGGCAGCACGAGGCCACGCAGGCTGATTTCTCCGGTCATTGCCGTATCGCTGCGCACCGTCTTCTCGGCCAGCAGCGAGGCCAGCGACACGAACATGGCCACGCCGGCGCTCGGACCGTCCTTCGGAATCGCACCCGCCGGAACGTGCAGATGCAGATCGTTCGTCTCGAAGGTTTCGGACAACACGCCGAGCGTATCGGCTCGCGCCTTGACCAGGCTCAGGGCCGCTTGCGCACTCTCCTTCATGACATCGCCGAGGTGGCCGGTGATAGTGAGCTTGCCTTTGCCGGGGTAGCGGCTCGTTTCGAGAAACAGGATGTCGCCGCCGACCGGCGTCCACGCGAGACCGGTCGCGACACCTGGCACACTCGTACGCATGGCGATTTCGCCCTCGAACTTCGGCGCGCCAAGAATGCCCTGCAAGTCGTCTGAATCGATACGCACCCGCTCGGCTGCACCTTCGCTGACGCGCATCGCGATGTTGCGGAATACCGCGCCGATCGTCCGCTCCAGCGTGCGTACCCCTGCCTCGCGCGTATAGTCTTCGACGAGCGCATGCAGCGCGTCATCGGTAATTTCCGCCTGTTCTGGCTTGAGCCCGTTCGCTTCGAGCTGGCGCGCGATCAGGTAGCGGCGCGCGATTTCTATCTTCTCCTGCTCGGTGTAGCCGGGCAGCTCGATGAGCTCCATGCGATCGCGCAACGGCCCGGGTATGGTATCGAGCCGGTTCGCCGTGCCTATGAAGAACACCTTGCTCAGGTCGAACGGCACGGCCAGGTAGTTGTCCCGGAACGTCGAATTCTGCTCTGGATCGAGCACCTCGAGCAGTGCCGACGACGGGTCGCCATGGAAGCCGGCGCTGAGCTTGTCCATCTCGTCGAGCATGAACACAGGGTTTCGCGTGCCGGCCTTGCGGATGTTTTGCACGATGTTGCCTGGCAGGGCGCCGATATACGTGCGCCGGTGGCCGCGTATTTCCGCCTCGTCGTGCACGCCGCCGAGGCTCGCGCGCACGAATTTGAGACCCAGGGCGCGCGCAATGCTTTGCCCGAGCGAAGTCTTGCCGACGCCGGGTGGGCCGACGAAGCAGAGGATCGGGCTGCGGCCCTGCGGATTCAGCTTGCGCACGGCGAGGTACTCGAGAATTCGCCGCTTGATCTTGTCGAGCCCGTAGTGGTCCTCTTCGAGGACCTGACGCGCTTTCGCGATGTCGATGTTTTCATCGTCGAGCTTCGACCAGGGCAGCTCGATGAACCAGTCGAGATACGTGCGCACCATCGAGTGCTCGGCAGCCGCCTCAGGCATGCGCTCCAGGCGCCTCAACTCCTTCTTCGCCTGATCGCGGGCCTCCTCCGGCATGCCGGCAGCTTCAATTTTTTCCCGGAGCTCCTCGACTTCAGCGCCGCTGTCGTCGCCCTCGCCGAGCTCTTTCTGAATGGTCCGCAACTGCTCACGCAACAGATACTCGCGCTGGCGCTCGTCCATCTTCTCCTTGGTCTGTTGATCGATCTCGTGCGTCAGGCGCAGCACCTCGACGCGGTGATTCAGAAATTCGACGACTTTGTCGAGACGTTGCCGTACATCCGTCGTCTCGAGGATCGCCTGCTTCTCGGCCGGCTTTATGTCCATGAAGCTCGCCACCAGATCGGCGAGCGCCGACGGCGAATCTATATTGTCGACCGCATTGATCAACTCGGTGGGACCGCCCGGCAGTAGCCGAATAGCCTCCTTGGCCTGCTGCTGCAGGTACAGCAGTCGTGCTTCCACCTCTGTCGTCTCCGCCGCCTGATCGTGGAGAAGCTCCATGCGGGCAAGCAGGAACGGAAAGCCGTCGACGAATTCGAGCGCGCGAAACCGCCGCTCGCCCTGACAGATCAGGTGATGGTTGCCATCCGGCGTGGTGACGTAGCGCAGGATATTCGCGACAGTGCCAACCCGATAAAGGTCGCCGGCGCCCGGGGATGTCGTCTCAGGATCCTGTTGCAGCAGCAGGCCGATCTTGCGCCCGCTGCGCGCCGCCTCCTGCGCCGCGGCGATGGAGCCCTTGCGGCCGATGGCCACCGGCAGGACCACGTTCGGGAACAGCACGAGATTGCGCACGGGCACGATGATGAGGACATCTTCGGGCAGCTTGTGCCCGGCTTCCTGACCGTCGGCCTCGTCCTCCGTCACGGTTGCCTGCGGTTCCGGGTCGGGATTTTCGGAATCCAGTGTCTTCATTTGCGTTCGCCGGATTGTCAGCGCGTCTTGCGCAGATTGAGTTGAACACATCCGCTCTGCAGCGTCTGGCGCACCAGCTCGAGGCCCGTGTCGGGCAGCTCGATCCGCCGTTCGAAGCGGCCGTAAGGAATTTCCAGGCGCCGGATGACCGTCGAATGCGACCCCCGCGGCATGTCGCGCTCGCCGATGACAACGAGCAGCCCCGGCGACAAGCGAATCTCGATACGGTCCCGGGCGACGCCGGGCAGTGCGACGAGGATGTCAATGCCGTGCTCGGATTCGAAAACGTCTGCAGGCGGCTCCCAGGTTGGCATGGCGCGCGCAACGGCGCCCGGTTGGAAGAACTGCCGTTGCAAGCGCTCGGTACGCTCGAGCAGCGCGCAGGCTTCCTCCCACATCCAGTTGTCCCGGTTTCGCATCGCCATGTGCCTGAGTCACCCCTTTGAGGAAGACGAAATTGGGACCTGCGACGGAATTTTCAATGACGATCAGTCCGCCGGCTCGCAGCGAAGGCGAATCCTGAGCTTGATGACCTGACGCGCCGGTTGAAAGGTGAGTGTCCTCTCCTCTCCCGCCTCGAGCCGCGAGCGTCGCCGCCTGGACTCCGGCCCGTTATCGAAAGTCGCCTCGCAGAACGCCGCCGCAGGGCTGCGGTTCTGCAGTCGCGCATAGACGACGTCGCCGATCCAGCCGGTAGCGACCTCGATACGCACGCCCTCGATCTCCTGATCGAGCTCGATCGACGCCTCCGCAACGCCTGCAACAGGCACGCTAATAAATACTACATAAACAATAGCCTGTATGTACTTCCTCATACTATATCTCGGATCAGATAAGGGACACTAGCAGGATGCTAGACGATCACGGCGACATCGACGCTGCCCTCTTTTCGGATCACGTTGATGCTGACGTCGTTCGGGTGGCGCCGGATGTCCAGGTCGAGCACGGCTTCACCGATCCGGAGATCGCGGAGCGTGAGGCCGTGCAGAAAACGCGGTAACCGCGGGTAGGTAAAATTGATGCGCGGCTTGCCGACCGCGAAGGTGATCCCGAGGCAGGCTTGCAGCGCATAAAAAACGCCCGCGCTAGCCCAGGCTTGCGGCGAGCAGGCCGTCGGGTATAGCGTCGGCCCTTGTCCCGCTTCGCGCGGGAACCCACAGAACAGCTCCGGCAGGCGATGCAGGTCCGTGAACAGGCTGGCGTCGAACATACCGGCGAGAATGCGCATCGTGTGCTGCTTGAGGCCGTAACGCGCACAACCCATCGCGACGAGCGCATTGTCGTGCGGCCAGACCGAGCCGTTGTGGTAGGACATAGGGTTGTAGCGCGGCTCATTGATCGCCAGGGTGCGCACACCCCAGCCGGAGAACATCACGGGAGACAGCAGCGTCCTCGCCACCCGGGGCGCAAGCTCGCCTCGCGCGATGCCGGTGAACAGCGCGTGGCCGGCATTCGAGGAGCGGACGCGGCAGAGCCGCTTGTCGCCGTCGAGCGCGATGCCGAATGTGTCGAGCTCTTCGCACCAGAACGCTTCGTTGAAGCGTTCGCGCAGCGCGTGGGCGCGAGCCCGCAAGCTTCTGGCTTCTGCTTCTCGTCCGATGGCTATCGCGAGCTCGGCGGCAAAACGGAACGCTTCATAGACATAGCCCTGCACCTCGCAGAGCGCGATCGGTGCGCGCGCCGGCTCGCCATCAGCATGGAAGACCGAATCGTGCGAATCCTTCCAGCCCTGGTGGATGAGCCCGCGCTCGCTCTGCCGCGCATACTCGACGAAACCATCGCCGTCGAGGTCGCCATACTCGTCGATCCACGCCAGCGCGCGCTCGATGTTCGGCCACAAAGCCTCGACGAAATCACGATCGCCGGTGCGCCGGTAGTAGTGCCCGGCGAGCAGAACGAACAACGGCGTCGAATCGACGCTGCCGTAATAGCAACCGAACGGTACTTCGCCGAGGGCGGCCATTTCGCCGTCGCGCATCTCGTGCACAATCTTGCCGGGCTCGGCGTCTTTCGCGGGATCGATATCGGTTGCCTGACTCGCGGCCAGACAGCGAAGCACTCCGCGCGCCAGGTCCGGATAAATCCAGAGGCACTCGAGCGCCGTGATGATGCCGTCGCGGCCGAACGGCGTGTTGAACCACGGTACGCCGGCATAAGGGTACGGGCCGTGCACCGTCTCAGTGACGAGCATCTGCAGGTCGGCGAACGAGCGGTTGATCCAGTCGTTGAACTGCTCGTTCGACGTCTCCACGAGGCAAGTGGCGTCGCGGACTGACTGCACCTCGGCCTGATAGGCTGAAAGCGCCGTCGCGAAATCGACGAGATCACCCTCCTCGTCCCCGTCGTGGCAGGCGACGTCGATGAACAAATCGTCCTGCTCGCCCGGTTCCAGCGCAAAGTCGAAACGGCAGATTCCGGCAGCCGATTCCTGCGGCTCGACGCTGAAGCGCACCGACGTGTGCCGCACCTGATCGTCGAGCCCGCGGTAGGCGAACGTGACGCTGCTCGCGGCCTGGCGTACTGGCAAGAGGCGG
>JACDCP010000111.1 GCA_013817465.1 Gammaproteobacteria bacterium
TGGTTTCGCTGCGCAGCTCGCCGGCCGGCGCCAGCGTCACTGTCGCCGGCAGCTACCGGGGACAGACGCCGCTCGAGCTCGAGCTCACGCCGGGACGCATGCATGCCATCGCAGTTTCCAAAGCCGGCTACGAGACGGCGACCCGCGAGCTGCAGCTCGATGCGGCGGAAGATCAGAGCCTCGAGTTGCGGCTGCAGCCGATCGTCGGGGTCATCCAGGTGCATCTGCAGCCCGCCGATGCCGAGCTTTTCGTCAATGGCGAACAGCAGACCGGCCGGCGGCTTTCGCTGCCGGCGGTGCCACAACGCATCGAGGTGAGGAAGCCGGGCTTCGCGCCTTACAGCGATACGGTGACGCCGCGGCCGGGGTTCGCGCAAGTGCTCGACATCCAGCTCCGGACACCCGAGCAGCTTGAAGCGGCGGCGACACCGACGCTGATCCGGTCGAGCGCGGGGCAGCAGCTCAGGCTGGTCGACGGCGGGCGCTTTACGATGGGCGCGCCGCGCCGCGAGCAGGGCCGGCGCGCGAACGAGAACCTGCGGCCGGTAGAGATCACCCGGCCCTTTTATATCGGCATCCACGAGGTGACCAATGCGGAGTTCCGCCAGTTTTCGAGCTCGCACAACTCCGGCATCGTGCAACAGGTCAGCCTCGACAACGACGATCGTCCGGCGGTGCGCGTCACCTGGGAGCAGGCCGCACGCTATTGCAACTGGCTGAGCGGCAAGGAATCGTTGCCGCCGGTCTACGCCGAAAAGGGCGGGGTTCTCGTCGCCAGCCAGCCGATCGGCAAGGGTTACCGCCTGCCGACCGAGGCCGAGTGGGCGCTGGCCGCTCGATTCGCAGGCAGGAAGACCGCGGACGGCCTCAAGTATCCCTGGGGCATGAACATGCCGGCGCCGGCGAATGCCGGAAATTTTGCCGATGCGACGGCAAACGGCCTGGTGCGCGATGCGCTTGCCGGTTACGACGACGGTTATGCAGCCACCGCGCCGGTCGGCAAGTTCGCGCCGAATGCGATCGCGCTGTTCGACATCGGCGGCAACGTGTCAGAATGGATGCACGATCACTACGCCATTTATCCCGGTACGCCGGGCCAGCCGGCCATCGATCCGGTGGGCCCCGCCGAAGGCGATACGCACGTGATTCGCGGCTCGAGCTGGATGCACGGCGGCATCAGCGAACTCAGGCTTTCCTGGCGAGAATCCGCTGACCAGGCCCGCCCGGACCTGGGCTTTCGTATTGCCCGCTACGCAGAGTGAAAGGATTTTTCGTGCGCGCAGCCGTCATCTCGATGCTGTTGATCGCCAGCGGCATGATCGCTGCAGCGCCTCAGCTCGCCGCGGAGGAAGAAAAAGCAGCGGGGGGCGAGCCGGGGGAGGAGCGCGCCGCCGGCGAGGAACAGGAGCCGGCCGGCGAAGACCGTCCGCCGTCGCCCGAGCGCTTCGATCCGTCGGAGGAAATCTCGCTGGATCTGCCCGTATCGTTCCCGGTGGACATCTAGTGTCCTGTCCCGCAGATATGTCGTATGAGTCGGGCGCGGATTTTTGCGGCTGGCAAGGCGCGGCGACGAGGAATAGCGAGACTATTGCGAGGAGTCGCAACGCCGCCAGACGCGAAAAATGCCGCGAATTGTGCGATATATCTGCGGGACAGGACAGCGCCAGGCCAGAACCATGCTCAATCGTCTGTTGAGGTTTTTTGCCGCCGCCCGCCGCAGCATTGTGCCCGGCGCCGAAGTCGCGGAAGCTTATACGATGAAGAAGAATTTCCCGGTCGAGTTCGTCTACCAGCTTTTCGCGCTGATCGTAGCGATCATCATCGTGCACGCGATCTACGTCTCCGTCATCCGCCCGCGGGCGGAGGTCATCCTCGACCGGCAGGCCGCCGAGGCCGCGGTCGAGGAGAACTACGTGGCTGAACGATCGATCTACGTGATCGTGCGCGATTACGAGCAGGAATCCTGCTTCATCCTCATGCTCTGGGCGATGGCGATCATCGCATTCAAGGGCACCGCCGCCCTGCGCGAACGCAAGCTCCTCGAGCTGGACCTGGTGCCGGTTTCCGAAGGCGAGAGCATTCTGCCCGAGGACACGCGTGAATACGCGCGCCCGTTGCAGGCCTTGCCGGATGGCGTGCGCGGCCATCTGCTGCCGCGCGCGCTGCTGGCCGCGCTGCAGCGGTTCCGCTCGACGCGCAATGTGCAGGACGTGTCGACGGCGGTCCGCTCGGTCTGCGAGTCGGAATCCGACCGGCTCGACTCGGAATTGTCGATGGTGCGCTACATCGCCTGGGCAATCCCGGCGATCGGCTTCATTGGCACGGTGCGCGGCATCGGCGACGCCCTCGGCCAGGCTTACCGAGCCGTGGAAGGCGACATATCCGGGGTCACCGAAAGTCTGGGCGTGGCCTTCAACTCGACGTTCGTCGCGCTGGTCTTGAGCATCGTGCTCATGTTTCTGGTGCATCAGCTTCAACTGTTGCAGGAGCGGCTCGTGCTCGACGCCCAGAGCTATGCGGACGAGCACCTGATCCGCCACATGCAGTCCCGCTAGTCAAAAATGTTGAAAAAGCCCTCCATGAGTCTTTCAACCTGGCGAGACGCCGCATGAGCGCCCTGGTTTTCGAGCTCAACGACGCCGGCCTCATCGTCGCCGACGAAAGCGGCATTCTGCTGGAGAGCCCGGGCTTCGCCATCGTCGAGCCCAAGCTCGCCATCGTCGGCGAAGCGGCCTTTCACAAGGCTCGCCTCAACCCGCGCTGGACCAACAATCGCTTCTGGGACGAGCTCAGCCTCGAGCCCGTGGACAAGCCCACGGCACAGATCAGAAGTCATGCTGACCTCGCTTACGCGCAACTGGACGACTTGCGCAAGACGCTCGACGCCGGGGACCGTGAGGTGGTGTTCGCCGTGCCCGGGAGCTTCGACAACCATCAGCTCGCCCTGCTGCTCGGCATCGCAAAAGAGTGCGCGCTGAAAGTCACCGGGCTCGTCGATGCCGCTGTCGCGGCTGCCGCGCAGGCGGATGTCGACGGCGATTTGCTGCACGTCGACATGCTGTTGCACCGGGTGGTGCTGACGCGCATCCGGCGCGATGCGCGGCTGACACGGGTCGGCGTGGACAACGTCGGCAAGGTCGGGCTGGCGGTTTTACGCGAACGATGGGTGGACCTCATCGCCGACGCATACATCAGGAATACGCGTTTCGATCCACTGCATCTGGCGGAGACCGAGCAGGCGCTCTACGACCGGTTGCCAGGCTGGCTCGGGGAGCTGGAACATGCCGAGAGCACATTGCTCGACATGCAGTCCGGACCCAAGACGCATCGCGTGACCCTGACGCGCGAGAGCGTGCTCGATCGTGTGCGGCCCCAATACGAGGCCATCGTCGATCAGCTCCGCGCGACGCTGGCCGCGCATCCCGCGACCGTGCTGCTGACGCACCGCCTTGCGCGGCTTCCGGGACTCGCTGCAGCCATTGCCCGAGCCGCCGGCGCTGAGCCCGCCGAGCTCGCTCCGGAGGCGACCGCACGCGGCGCGCTCGCCCATCTCGATCACATTCGATCGGAAGGCGAGGCCCTGAGCTTCGTGACCGCTCTGCCCGCCCCGCCGGCAGGCAATGGGGACATTCCTGATTCTCAGCGGAAAATCAGGAATGTCCCCATTTCCCCGCAAACAGGCGCGCTGCCTCGGCCCACGCATTTGCTCTACCGGTCCCGCGCCTATGCGATCGGCGCCATTCCCTGCCAGGTCGGCCGCGACACGGCAGGCCTCAGGGTCGGCGGGCCGCTGAACGGCGTGCCCGCGATCTTTTCGATTTACACCCGCGGGCCGCGCATCGTGCTCGAGAGTCACGGCGCTGCCGACGCCTTTGTGAACGACGAGCGCGTCGGGGGCAAGGCGCATCTCGAGCTGGGCGACCGCGTTCGCGTCGGCTCGGCCTCGGGCGAGGTGCTCGAGCTGATCGCCCTGGTGGATCGCGATGGCGCGTAGGCACAAGCTTAATGTCTTCAGCCTGTCGTTCCTCGACGTCATCTCCTGCGGCTTCGGTGCAATCGTGCTGTTCTTCATGATCATCAATCACAAAACCGAGGAGAACGCCGAGCGGGTCAACCGGGAGCTGCTTGCGGAGGTCCGGCTGATCGAGCAGGAAGTTCTCGACGGCGAGGAGAACCTCGTCGAGCTCAGGAACACCCTGGCCGAGAATGAGCGCGAAGCGGTCATCACCGAAGGCCTTTCAGCCCGCGTCGTGCAGGCCCTGCGGGATCGCGAGATCGAGCTCGCGACGCTGGAAAAGGAGACGCTGGCCCGCCAGGAGCATGTCGACCGGCTCGAGGCCGATCTGAAAACCACGGCGGAAGAGCAGCGGCGGCTGGCCGACGAGACCGCCGACCGCGAAGAGCAGGGCGAGGACTTGCGCGCCTTCGCCGGCGAGGGCGACCGCCAATACCTCACCGGCCTCAGGATGGGCGGCAAGCGCATCCTGATACTCGTCGACAGCTCGGCCAGCATGCTCGACGAGACCATCGTCAATGTGATCCGCCGCCGCAATATGCCGCGCGAGAGTCAACTCAATGCGCGCAAGTGGCAACGAGCGGTCGCCACCGTCGACTGGCTGACCACGCAGATCCCGGCCGGCAGCCAGTTCCAGCTCTACACCTACAATGTGGCGCCAGCGCCCCTGGTCGATGGGTCGGACGGCAAGTGGCTCGACGCCGGCAACGGCAGCCTGCTCACCCAGGCGATCGGCCGGCTGCGCGAGATGGTGCCGGAGAAGGGCACCAGTCTCGCCAACGCCCTCGCCGTCGTGGATCGCCTCCGGCCTGCCCCGGATAACATCTATCTTCTCGTGGACGGCTTGCCCACGCAGGGCGCCGAGCGCGGCCGGCGCAGCACGGTCTCGGGCAAGGATCGCCTGCGGCATTTCGAGCGCGCCGTCGAGAAATTGCCGGTCGGAATCCCGATCAACGTCATCCTGTTCCCAATGGAGGGCGATCCGGCGGCATCGGGCGCATACTGGCAGCTCGCGCAGGTATCAGGCGGCTCATTTCTCAGTCCGTCGAAGGACTGGCCTTGAGATCCATGAGAAAGCGGCGCGGCGTCGAGGAAGTCAGCCTGTCCTTCCTGGACTGCATCTGCTGCGGCTTCGGAGCCATCATCCTGCTGCTGGTGATCACCAAGACCACCGAGCCGGTCGTGCTCGAGCAGACCGCCATCGAGCTGAATGGCGTCATCGACGACCTGCAGGAGCAACTGTTCGACATCCGCGGCGATACGGCGATCATCAACCGCGAGCTTCTCGACCGGCGCGAGCAGCTTTCGCAATACAGGCAGCGGCTGGCCCGGCTGCAGGCGGAGCTGTCG
This sequence comes from Gammaproteobacteria bacterium, assembly GCA_013817465.1. Classification (GTDB taxonomy): domain Bacteria; phylum Pseudomonadota; class Gammaproteobacteria; order Steroidobacterales; family JACDCP01; genus JACDCP01. The sequence goes on from JACDCP010000111.1 coordinate 5,366, forward strand.
TCGGTCAGAGGGCGCTTTGCGACGACCGAGCAGGAGGCGATGGTGGCAGACATCATCGCCGGCAAACTGGCGACGGCGAAGCAGGAGCTGAGCGAGGAAATGCGCCGCCTGCTCGGCGCCGATTTCCGCCGCAAGCCCGACGACAGCGTCATCGGCGGCGTTCCGGTCGACAGCGAGTACGTCATATTCGTGATCGATACCTCGGGCAGCATGTTCAATTACGCCTGGGACATGGTGATGCTGAAGCTCGAAGAGACGCTCGCGATTTATCCGGATCTCAAGGGCATCCAGATCATGAACGACCAGGGCGGCTACATGTTCTCGCAGTATCGCGGCAAGTGGATTCCGGATACGGAGGCGCGGCGAGAAGCCATTGTCGAGCGCATGAAGACCTGGAATCCGTTCAGCAATTCGAGTCCCGTGGAAGGCATTACCGCCGCGGTCCAGGAATTCTGGGCGCCGGACAAGCGCATCAGCATCTATGTCTTCGGCGACGACTTCACTGGCGCGTCGATCGACGAGGTCATCGAAACCGTGGACAAGCTCAATCGCGTCGACGAACAGGGAAACCGCCGCGTTCGCATTCATGCGGTAGGCTTCCCCGTGCTGTTCGCGAACCGGAACGCGGGCCGCGGTGGCGAACGCTTCGCCAATCTGATGCGCATCCTGTGTGAGCGGAACGGCGGCACCTTCGTCGGGCTGCAGGACTTTCAGTGATCGATCGGAACCGGCTTCTTCGTCAGCCTCGCAGGGCAACCGATATGCGCCGGCATTCGAGCCGTCTCATTATTCTGGCCACCATTGCCAGCCTGCTGTGCGGTTGCATCACGACCCAGGTGCCGGTGGAGGGTGAATTTCCCGCCCCGGTCATGCGGCGGCTTCCCTACGCAGTCGGCGTGCATTATCCGGAGGCGCTGAAAACCTTTACGCACGAAGAGAAGGTGCCGTCCGGCCGCACCTGGGTGGTCAGCCTGGGAGAGGTTCACGTGTCATTTTTCGACCAGCTTTTCACGGGCATGTTCGCGAAGCTGATCCGCATTGAGGAGCTGCCCGCAGCCGGCAGCCGCAACCGGCAGGTCGATGGCATCATCGAGCCGCTCATCGAGGACTTCCAGTTCGCGACGCCGGGACAGACCCAGTCGAAGTTTTACGAAGTGTGGATCCGCTATCGCATGAGCCTGTATTCGCCGGCCGGCAAGCTCATCGAGAGCTGGCCGCTCAGCGCCTACGGCAAGAGCCGCTCCCAGTTCGCACAGGCGAGGGATTCCATCAACGATGCGACCGTCGTCGCCATGCGCGATGCCGCTGCACTGCTGGCGACGAAATTCAAGGCCGAATCCGAGGTGCCCGGATGGTCCGCAACGCAGGAGGAGAAAGCCGGGCCGGTGGACTATACTGAGCCCGGAATCGATGCCGATGAGCAGCAGACACAACAACAGCGCGCTGCCGGCGACAAGCAGCCGGCGGCGCTATAGCCAGATGCCGGAGAAACCGTCCGCGGCTTTTTCGATCTTGCGCCCGGAGCCTGGTGATTTTCGGACAGCGGTGATGCGATACGCGCGCGGATTGCTGGCTCTCGCGTTCGGCGCGTTGCTGGCCGGCTGCGTCACCTCGCAGGTCGAGCAGGTGCGCCAGGGCACGACCGGCATATCGGACGGCGAAGCCGTCGTCATCCTCGCCCGCCGTCACCATAGCGGGCACGAGGCCGAATCGAGCTTCACCGAATGCATCAGCGAGTCACTGACGAGCGGCGCCGCGCCGCTCGACGTGCGCGCCGAGCAGGCCTTCGTCGATACCTTGTTCCCGTGGTTCGAGCCGCGTACGGCGCCACTCTCCGCCGACACGCTGCCGAAGCTGCTCGGCGAGCCGGCCATCGCCGAGAAGCTGGCCGGCACGGGCGTGCGCTACATCGTCTGGGTGGACGGCATGACCGAGGTCAGCGAAGGCGCCGGCTCGATGACCTGCGCGGTAGGGCCTGGAGGCGGCGGCTGCTTCGGCTTCACCTGGTGGGACAAGGATTCACAATACGAAGCGTCGGTCTGGGATCTCGAAACCTACGAAGACGTCGGCCGGATCAGCGCTGCGGCTCAGGGCACGTCATACATGCCCGCGGTGATCGTCCCGATACCGCTGATCGCCCGTACACAGGCGACGGCGTGCAAAGGCCTCGCCGATCAACTGAAAGACTTTCTCGTCGTCCAGCAATAAGCTAGTGTCCTGTCCCGTAGATATGTCGTACGAGTCGGGCGCGGCTTTTTGCGGCTGGCAAGGCGCGGCGACGAGGAATAGCGGGACTATTGCGAGGAGCCGCAACGCCGCCAGACGCGAAAAGACGCCGCGAATCATGCGATATATCTGCGGGACAGGACACTAAGGGAGACAGGGCATGAGGGCTACACATTACCTGATCGTCGCAATGCTCGCGGGCGTGCTCGTGGCCGGCTGCGACCGCCAGCCACAGGCATGGGAAGACGCCAGCACCGAAGACACCGTTGCTGCCTATGACGCGTATCTGGAAGACTATCCGGATGGCGAGCATGCGGCGGAAGCGCGTGCACGCCGCGACAGCCTGGCGGAATCGCAGGCCTGGGAGGAAGCGCAGGCGGCAGACACCCCGGACGCTTACGAGGCATATCTGGCGGATCACGAATCCGGCCCGCACGCGGCCGACGCGCGCGACCTAGTGGCGGAGGCGAGCGCCGCAAGCGATTGGCAAGAGGCGCGCAGCGCGAACACCGCAGAAGCCTATGGCGCTTACGCCAGGAGCCATCCCGACGATGCACGCTCGGCGGAAGCGCGCATGCTCAGCCGCATCGCGGAAGGCCGGCCCCCCAATATGGGCAAGGTCCGGGCCCGCATCCTGTCCATGGAGGGCGGCGAGATCGTGGTGCGGACCCAGGATTCGGTGCGGCTCGGCAGCCTGACGGTACCTCCGCGGGACATGACCTTCGATGCGGAGTCGAGCGTCGTCGAAGGCGCGCCGGAGCCGGAAGTCGGCGACATGGTTACGCTGTATCTTTCCGAAAGTGCCGGTGAGGACGGCGAACCGCGGGTCGTCGGCGTGCTCGCCACGCCGCCGGCTGTGGCCGGAGCGGAAACCGGTGACGAGGCGGAGCCGGAGAGCGAGGCTGATCGCTGATCCGGAGTCGGAATAAGCGAGCGCATCGGCGCCCTATCCTTACCTCTCCCGGCTTGCGGAAATCTTCCCTGTGCATGGCCGCCATCGGCGCGTTCTTCGCGTGGATGGCCGGGTTCCCCGCTACCACTCCACCGGCCGCTGCCGTGCTCGACGAAGCCATGTCGTCACGCTTCGCCGCGCTCGCACTGGCCTGCGTGCACGAGGAGTACCCGAACAAGATCGCGCACGTGTTGCGGAGCGACGCCGACGTAGTCCCTCCGCGCGAGTTGACGCCGGCTTTTTATGGCTGTTACGACTGGCACTCCTCGGTGCACGGTCATTGGCTGCTGGCTCGCCTGGCCCGGCTCTATTCCGACGCCGGGTTCGCGCCGGCCGCGCGCGCAGCGCTCGAGGAAAGCCTGACCGCGGAAAATATCCGGACTGAGGTCGGTTACGTTTCCGGCGAAGGCCGCGTCAGCTTCGAACGGCCCTATGGCCTGGCCTGGCTGCTACAGCTCGCCGCCGAGCTTCGCCAATGGGACGACCGCCAGGCGCGTGACTGGCAGAAAAACCTCGCGCCGCTGGAAGCGCTCGCCGTGGAGCGTCTCAACGCCTGGCTGCCGAAGCTCGATCACCCGATCCGCGCAGGCGAGCATTCGCAAACGGCTTTTGCATTCGGTCTGGTTCTCGATTGGGCAGAGGTATCGGGCGACGATGAAACAAGCAAGCTCCTGGAAGCGCGTGTCCGCGACTATCATCTGCAAGACCGCGACTGCCCGCTCGAATATGAGCCCTCGGGCCAGGACTTCCTGTCGCCCTGCATCGCCGAGGCCGATCTCATGCGTCGCGTGCTGGCGCCAAAAGCGTACGCGAAGTGGCTGGAGGGGTTTCTGCCGCGGATACCGCTGGACGGCTCCGCAGGCTGGCTTCAACCCACCGTGGTCAGCGACCCGAGCGATCCGAAGCTCGCGCATCTGGATGGCCTGAATCTGAG